>JAFSGO010000012.1 GCA_017440765.1 Clostridia bacterium | reverse complement strand
TGGATTGCGGTTTGTCTTCCACACCCGCTATGTTTATGACAACGATTGATCTCGGATGCGACGGTGCTGTTCAGATTACCGCCAGTCACCATCCGTGGCACCGTAACGGGCTAAAATTCTTTTTGCCGAGCGGCGGTATTGAGGGCGGTGACGTAACGGCAATCCTGGAAAAAGCCCAAGCAGGGGAAAAGCCAGCGCCATCTGCCGGTACAGTGGAAACGATTCCCTATATGCAGCAGTACGCTGCGCGCTTGCGCGAGTTGATCGTGAAAGAATCCGACAACGGCGAAAAACCGCTGTCCGATATGCATATCGTCGTAGATGCGGGTAACGGTGCCGGTGGCTTTTATGCCAGCGAGGTGTTAGCGCCGCTCGGCGCCGACATTTCCGGCAGTCAATTTTTAGATCCCGATGGTTCGTTCCCGAATCATATTCCGAATCCCGAAAACCCAGACGCCATGGCGTCTGTCTGTGCCGCGGTGAAAGCGGTCAACGCCGATCTTGGCGTTATTTTCGATACCGACGTGGACCGTGCCGGATGCGTGGATGCGGATGGACGTGAGATCAATCGTAACCGTTTGGTTGCGTTGGCATCGGCTATTGCGTTGGAAGGAAACGAGGGTGGTACGATCGTCACCGATTCGATTACTTCCACCGGGCTTAAGACTTTTATCGAAAAGACACTCGGTGGCGTTCATTGTCGTTTTAAGCGAGGGTACAAAAACGTCATTAACGAGGCCTTACGGCTGAATGCTGAAGGAATCAATGCACCGCTTGCTATTGAAACCTCGGGACATGCCGCGTTGCGGGATAACTACTTTTTGGATGACGGCGCGTATCTCAGCACCAAGATCATCATCAAGGCGGTGCAGCTCGGCAAAGAGGGGAAAACCTTGGATGATCTCATTGCCGCCTTACCTGAACCGGCCGAGGGTCGTGAGATACGGTACACCATCACCGAACCCGATTTCAAGGCGTACGGCGAACGCGTACTACACGATTTAGAAACGTACGCCGCCGAACAAGGTTGGCAGGTTGCCGATGATAGCCGCGAGGGCGTGCGCGTATCGTTCCCAAAGGACAACGGCGACGGTTGGTTTTTGCTACGGCTTAGTGTTCACGATCCCGTCATGCCACTGAACGTAGAAAGTGATACGGCGGGCGGCTGTGACATCATTTTGTCGCAATTAGCCCCCTTTATTGAAAAACAAACCGCGCTTCGGAGGAAATAACCATGGAATGGACAGAAATTCAGATCCGCATTCCCACTGCCGATACCGATGAAGCGGCGGCGATTGCCAATATGATTGTACCATACGGCATCTATATTGAGGATTACAGTGATCTTGAACAAGGGGCGCGCGAGATTGCACATATCGATCTGATCGACGAGGATCTTTTAAAGCGTGACCGCACCGTGACGTGTATTCACATTTACATTGACCCGCAGGAAAATCCCACGGAGGCGATTGCCTTTTTGCGTGAGCGGTACGCGGCGGTCGGCATTTCATCGGAGGTCGTTGCCGGCACGGTCAGTGAGCAGGATTGGGCAAACCAGTGGAAACAGTATTTTAAGCCCATGGCTGTCGGTGATCGCTTGCTGATCTGTCCCACATGGGAGGAAACGGACAATCCTGACGGTCGCTTGGTACTTTCCATTGATCCCGGCATGGCGTTCGGCACGGGCGGCCACGATACCACGCGTATGGTGTTGGAAGCAATGCAACCGCATTTAACACCCGATAGCGCGGTGTTGGACGTCGGTTGCGGAAGCGGTATTTTGTCGATTGCAGCTCTGTTGCTTGGCGCAAAGACGGCAACCGGCGTGGATATTGATGCGCTGGCCGTCAAAACCGCCTTTGAAAACGGCGAGCTCAACGGGATGCAGGCGCCGCGCTATACGATCTTAGAGGGCGATCTGGTCGATAAGATCAGCGGCGAGTATGACGTCGTGCTCGCAAACATCGTTGCCGACGCGATCAAACTGCTGTCACCCGCCATTCCGAACTTCTTAAAGTCGAACGGCATCTATATTGTCTCCGGGATCATCGCAGAGCGCGGTGACGAGGTGCAGGATTGCCTTACCGAATGTGGATTTAACGTGACCGAACGTCATGAGCACGGCGGATGGCTGTGCTTGGTTTGCAGAAAGGATTAACGCTATGTCGCGCTTTTTCGTTGCTCCGTTTGACGGCGATACCGCCGTTATCAGCGGGCAGGATGCTCATCATATTGCGCGCGTGCTGCGTATGAAGGTCGGTGATCCGCTGACACTTTGCGATGCGCACGGTACGGATTATGCGTGCGAGATTCTATCCATCGACGATGGTGAAATATCCCTATGCGTGTGTGATCGTATGCCGTCGGCAACCGAGCCGACCACGGCGGTCACCTTATACCAAGGACTTCCCAAAAGTGAAAAGATGGAATGGATCATCCAAAAATGTGTCGAGATCGGCATTACCCGCATTGTGCCGGTCGCTATGTCGCGCTGCGTTGTCAAGTTGAACGCTGCAGACGGCGAGAAAAAGCGGTCGCGTTGGCAGAAAATTGCTGCGGGTGCTGCGGAGCAAAGCGGCAGGGGTATCATTCCCGAAGTTGCTGCGCCGATCTCTTTTGGCGCCATGCTGGCGGCGTTAAAAGACGAATACGCCGTCACCTTTTACGAGGGTGGGGGAGTGTCCCTTTCGACGCTCGTAGGGGAGAATACACGGCAGGTGTCCATCGTGATCGGCCCCGAGGGTGGATTTTCGTTGGATGAAATTGAAAAGCTACGCGAAAACGGTGCGTACATTGCAACGCTCGGAAAACGGATTTTACGTTGTGAAACGGCGCCCTTGGTCGCGTTGTCCGTGATTATGCAATTAACGGGAAATATGAATTAAGCATTGAAAAACGTAAAAAATATGATACAATAGACACAGAAAGGATGATCAATATGAAAGTAACGAAAGACACGATTATTGGCGAGATCTTGGATATGGACCGTACAACGGCGCCTTTTTTCCTGGAAATGGGCATGCATTGTCTCGGTTGTCCCTCCGCCCGTGGCGAAACGCTGGGGCAGGCGTGTGCCGTTCACGGCGTGAATGCCGACGAATTGGTTGCGAAGATTAACGCCCATTTGGAGAAATAATGATGAAAGGCAGTTCGCACGAACTGCCTTTTTCGTAGGTGAAACAGTGATGTTAGATGCTCGTTTAGCGCAGGTTGCCGCTTTTGTTCGTAAAGGCAGTCGACTTGCCGATATCGGTACCGACCATGCTTTCTTACCCGTTGAGCTTGTGCGGCAAGGGGTATGTACATACGCGATCGCATCGGATGTTAAAAAAGGACCGGTAGCCGCCGCTACCCGCACGGTGGAAGAGGCGGGGGTTACCGATATCATCAATATTCGCTTAGGAAGCGGTCTTGAAACCGTTAAACCGGATGAGGTGGATGACATCGTCATTGCCGGTATGGGCGGGGAAACCATTGCAATGATCCTAAACGATGCGCCGTGGGTGAAAGACGAACGGTATCGGCTTGTTTTGCAACCGATGACGCGTGCGGAAAAATTACGTCGTTATCTGTGGGAAAACGGCTTTGAAATTTTGAACGAGGCGGTCGTACAGGACAGCAGACATTGGTACGTCGTGATTCATGCGGCATTTACCGGCAACGATTTCGTACCGGATGAACTTTTGTGTCACGTTGGCAGGATTCCGTTGCCGGAGGGCACAGGGTATCTGCAAACCGTGAAAAACCGCCTTTATAAGCAACGAAAAGGCGATCCCGGTGTTGAGACCTTACTGCGCCGAATCGAGGAATATGAGCAAAACGGAGGGCTTTTATGACCGTACAGGATATTTACACGTTACTCAAACAAAAAGCACCGATTGAACTTGCCGAAGAGTGGGATAACGTCGGGTTGTTGATCGGCGATGCCACAACTGAGGTATCGTCCGTTGTGGTTGCTTTGGATGCGACCGATGCGGTAGTTGAGACGGCTGTTCAAAACAAAGCGGAAGTGGTGATCACGCATCATCCCGTGATCTTTGATCCGCTCAAAACCGTCGCCGCGGACAGCATCGTGTGCCGCCTGATCCGTGCCGGTGTCTCCGTCATCTCTATGCACACCAATGCCGATAAAACGCAGGGCGGTGTCAATGATTGTCTTTGTGAAAAGCTGGGATTATCGGGTGTTGAAATCGCTCCTGACGGCATGAGCCGTATCGGCAGGTTGCCCGCTTCGATGACGGCAGAGGTGTTTGCTTCATACGTATCGCAGTGTTTGGATACCGCTGTACGCGTAAAAGCAGGTACGGATATGATTCGTACCGTGGCGCTTTGCGGCGGTGGCGGTGCATGCTTGGTATTATCTTTGCTGGATGCGGCGGATGCCGCGCTTACCGGCGAAGTGAAGCATCATGAATGGTTATCGGTACCGTCTGCAAAAACACTGGTGGACGGCGGTCATTACGCTACGGAAAATGCAATCACTGATCGCTTTGGCGAGTGGCTGCACGAAGCATTCCCGACACTGAACGTTGTTATTCACAAGGCGGGGGCTCCTTATTTTACGATTGAAGGTTAACGATAATGGCAATTGACGGCGCATACCTGCACTGTTTACGGCAGGAAATGGAAACGCGGCTGCAAGGCGCGCGTGTGGATAAAATACACCAGCCCTCCAAAGAAGAGCTGGTGCTTGCGTTGCGCTCGCTTTCCGGTAACTTCAAACTGTATTTATCGGCGCGCGTGAATTCACCGCGCGTTCATTTTACCGAGATAGCGCTTGAAAACCCGCCGTCACCGCCGATGTTTTGTATGCTGCTTCGTAAGCGCTTGACGGGTGCACGCTTGATGGCGGTCCGTCAGATCGGACTGGAACGGGTATTGTATTTTGATTTTGACGCTGTAAATGAACTTGGCGATATGGTGCGTCTGACGCTTGCGGTTGAGGTGATGGGACGGTACAGCAATATCATTTTGATCGATGGAGATAATCGTGTCGTGGATGCGATCAAGCGTGTGGATCTTACCATGTCGCCGATGCGCCCGATCTTGCCCGGTATCGGCTATATCGTTCCGCTGGTGGATTCGGTGCGCGTGGATCTGCTGAGTAATACGGTTGAAGAGGTTGCCGCCCGCATTATGGAAGGCGGTGCGCCGCTTGACCGTGCGATCCGTTCCTGCACGCAAGGACTATCGCCGCTTGTGTGCCGCGAAATCGCGGCACAAACGCTGCATGGGGAAGAAGATACCGGAACGTTGACAGAGGCCCAACAACACCGTTTGGAGCGGGCGCTGTACCGTATTCAACAAGCGTTACTTTTGCCCCAAAAACGCACACCGTACATTTTATACCGCATCGATCATACACCGCTGGATTTCAGTTTCTTACCCATCACGCAGTACGGTCTGTCTGCGGTTGGGCGGGAGGTGGAGGGCTTCTCCCGCTTGTTGGACGAGTTCTATGCCGAAAAGGACGCAGCGGAGCGGATGCGTCAGCGTTCGCAGGATATTTGGCGCGTGCTGAATACAACGGTGGATCGCATTTCCCGCAAACTGAATAACCAGCGCCGCGAACTTGCCGATTCCGGCAAACGCGATGAAAAGCGCTTGTACGCTGACCTCATCAACGCCAATCTTCATATGATTCCCAAAGGTGCCGAAAAAGCGGAACTTGTCAACTATTACGACGAGGCATGTCCCACCATCTGTGTGCCGCTGGATCCGTCCCTTTCTGCGACGCAAAACGCGCAGAAATACTATAAGGAATACCGCAAAGCCAAAACCGCTGAGGAGATATTGGGACAGCAGATACAAATCGGTGAGCAGGATCTGGTATACCTGGATTCCGTGTTTGTTGCGTTGTCCCGTGCGACGACGGTTCGGTAATTGGACGAGTTGCGCGCAGAACTCATCAGTACAGGGTATTTGCGCCGTCAAGGCGGTAAACAAAAACCGCCACCACCGACTAAACCGCTGGAGTTTGTTTCGGATGATGGCTTTACCATTTTGGTGGGACGCAACAACGTGCAAAATGATAAATTGACTACCCGCACCGCTAAAGGCAGTGACTGGTGGTTCCACACCAAGAATATTGCCGGATCACATACGGTTATTTTAACGGATGGTGTGACCCCGCCTGAGGAAACCATGATGCAAGCGGCGATTTTAGCGGCAACGCACTCCAAAGCC
>JAFSGO010000001.1 GCA_017440765.1 Clostridia bacterium | reverse complement strand
CGAACGTCGTTGCCACGCGCGACGGGGTGATCGTTCGCATCGATGCCGTGAGCGGGCAGGCAATGGTCAAAGAGGGGGATGCCGTGACCGAGGGCACCCTACTTATTAGCGGTGTGATGGATAGCAAGGTAGGGCCCTTGCTCAAGCACGCCGAGGGGGTAGTGACGGCGCGCACCACCCGCACGCTGACGGTCACCGTGCCGTTTGAGGAGCAAATACCGAGTCCCTCGCCGCACACGATTTCCCGCCCGTGTTTTTATTTCCTCGGTGTGCGGGTTCCGTTATATGCGAGTGCGGAGGCAGAGGGAGCGTACACGGAAAAAACGGAGAATTACCCGCTTACCGCCCGCGGGAAATCGTTACCTGTCGGCATTGAAGTGACACGACTTATTTTTAACGAAACCGAACGTTGCAAGCGAACGGAAGCGCAAGCGCTGAGCGAAGCGCGGGAAAGACTTGTGAAAGCTGTCGAGGAGTTGCGGGGAGACGTGACGGTCGAAACAGAGACCGTGAACGAGCAAAAAACCGACGAGGGATGGGTAATAACGGGGACGTATACCTGCTTGGAAGAGATCGGACAGACCAGAGCGCTTACTCTGCAAGAGAAATGAAAAAATTCATAGTTTTTTTAATGACAAGTACATTTTTTTATGGTATAATACCAAGATAGTAAAAAAACATGGGGAGTGGAAGTCATAGAACAGATCATCAATGTTGACCGTATGGAACAAGCGGTAGCTTTGTTCGGAAATTTTGATGAGAATATTCGCTTGATCGAGCAGCAGTTTGGCGTTGCCATTCTGAGTCGCGACAGCGATTTGAAAGTCAGCGGTGAGCCGGAGGCGGTTGCCAAGGCCACGCGCGCGATCGAAGGGCTGTTGCAGCTTCTTAACCGCGGGGAACAGTTGACCGAACAGAACGTGCGGTACGTGCTGATGCTTGTCAGCGAGGGCACGGACGATCAGTTGCCCGCGCTTACCGGCGACAGCATTTGTATCACCGCCAAAGGGCGCCCCATCAAGCCCAAAACGTTGGGACAAAAGCAATACGTGGAGGCGATCCGCAATAATACCGTCGTACTCGGTATCGGTCCTGCCGGTACGGGTAAGACGTATTTAGCGGTGGCAATGGCGGTGGAAGCGTTCCGCGCGAAGCAGGTCAACCGTATCATTTTAACGCGTCCCGCGGTGGAAGCAGGCGAAAAACTCGGCTTTTTGCCCGGGGACTTGCAATCGAAGGTCGACCCGTATCTGCGGCCGCTGTACGATGCGCTGTTTGATATGCTGGGCACCGAAACGTATCAGAAATACTTGGAACGCGGTAACATTGAGATCGCACCGCTCGCGTACATGCGCGGTCGGACGCTTGACGACAGTTTCGTGATCCTGGATGAAGCGCAAAACACCACTCCCGAACAGATGAAGATGTTTTTAACGCGTCTTGGCTTTAATTCCAAGATGGTGGTGACCGGTGACATTACGCAGATCGACCTGCCGTCCGGCAAACAGAGCGGTCTGCGTGAGGTCATGAGGGTACTCAAGGGTGTGGAGGACGTATCCATTTGTACCTTTACGCAAAAAGACGTGGTGCGGCACCAGTTGGTGCAGCGCATTATTGAAGCGTATGAACGCTACGAGAAAAACAAGGAAGAAAAGAGGAGTCGGAATGCTCAAAAAACTGCGGGTAGACATTGAAAACCAACAAAAGGCCTATAAGATCCCGACGGGACTTCGCTTGCTGATCCGCCGTTGCTGTCACGCGGTGCTGGAACTCGAAAAAGTGGACGGTAACGTGCAGGTGGACGTGACGCTTGTGGATAATGACCGTATTCATCAGGTCAATTTGGAGCAGCGTAACATTGACGCGCCGACCGACGTCCTCTCGTTCCCGCTTGGGGAAAACGGCGTGTACGACGTGCATCCCGAAACCGGTGAAAAATTGTTGGGGAACATTATGATCTCGTTAGAACAGGCGGCAAAGCAGGCGGAGGATTACGGTCATAGCTTCAACCGCGAGGTGGGGTATCTGACCGTACATTCCATGCTGCATCTGCTCGGCTACGATCACGTGCAGGGCGGCATGGAAGCCGTGCGCATGCGTGAAAAGGAAGAAACCGTGATGAAACAGGTGGGCTTGCCCCGCGGGAGTAGTTATGTGCTCGAAGATGATTAAGGGTTTCGGCTTCGCGGCGCGCGGTATCTGGCGCTGTGCGCGGGAGGAATGGCATTTTCGCTTTCATGTGGTGGCAGCGTTTTACGTGCTGTTGTTCGCACCGCGCTTTTCCCTCACCCGTGCCGAGGGGGCGCTGCTTGCCTTGACCATCGGCGGTGTACTGACGGCCGAACTGATAAATTCCGCCGTGGAGCGTGCCATTGACCGCTTTTCCACGGAGCATCACCCCTTAGCGGGTGCGGCAAAGGATATGGCGGCGGGTGCGGTGCTCATCACCGCGATCGCCGCGGTGGCGGTGGCGGTCATGCTATTCTGGAAGCCGACGGTTTGGGCTGCCATTGTTGCCGATTGGGGAGAACATATTTATAAGCCGATTTTACTGGTGCTGTCTGCTGTGCCGGCGGTGCTGTTT
>JAFSGO010000107.1 GCA_017440765.1 Clostridia bacterium | reverse complement strand
TTATGGCGGCTTGGGCGATCCTACCGCTTGTAAATTTGGTAATCGTCACCAAAATGACGTTTCCGCCGATGCTCAAAGGCACTGAAAAGACACCGATACACACGTTACTCAAAAGACCCTATTTTTGGTTAATGATTATTTTGATGGTGTGCGCAGGTGCAGCGGAGATTTCCATGTCGCAATGGGCATCACTGTTTGCGGAGGAAGCACTCGGTGTATCCAAGCTGGTCGGCGATTTGCTTGGCCCTTGCCTTTTTTGCCGTGTTTATGGGGCTTGGCCGTCTGTTGCACGGTGTGAAAGGCAGCAAACTTCCGATGCTTCCCTTATTGTTGATTTGCAGTATAGCAACTGTATTTTGCTATTTACTGACAGTTTTTGCGGTGCTACCCATCTTATCGTTGATCGGGTGTGCGCTGTGTGGGTTGGCGGTCAGCTTGATGTGGCCCGGCGTATTGGGCGTGGCCTCCGTGCGTTTCCCGAAAGGTAGCACGTCTCTGTTTGCCTTATTGGCACTCGGTGGGGATATCGGGTGCTCCCTTGGCCCGTGGCTGACGGGCTTGGTGGCGGATACCACATCGTATGGACTGAAAGGCGGATTGTTAACCGCCGCTCTCTTCCCAATGTTAATGGTGATACTTTTGATAGTTGCACAAAAAAAGAAGGTTGAGAATTAATCTCAACCTTCTTTTTTACGCTTTTAATAGGTCCTCGGTAACGCTTCGCAATTGCGCGGCAACCGCATCTGCTGCATCAAGTGTAGCACCGGTTGCAGTGACGTATCCTTTGATCTTCGGCTCGGTGCCGGAGGGGCGTACAATGATACTGGCATGGTCTTCCAGTTCAAACACCAACACGTTGGCACGGGGGAGGGTGAGCGGCTCTACACCGGTTGCCGTTTTGCGCTCTGCGGTCAAATAATCGGCGATTGCCAGTACGTTGAGCCCACCGAGTTTTTTAGGCGGTTTGGAGCGTAGTTTTTGCATAATGCCGTCCATTGCCGCCATACCTTTTGCGCCCTCAAACTGCACGTTGACGAGCAAATGACGGTACGCACCGTGTTCGTGATACAACACTTGCAATACATCCAACAAACTAAGTCCGTTGGCTTTGTAATACGCCGCCATTTCGCAGATCAGCATGGATGCCACCACGGCATCCTTGTCGCGGGCGTGTGTGCCGGCAAGGCAACCGTAACTTTCCTCAAATCCAAACTGGAACCGCTCAGGCGTGCCCGCTTGTTCCATTTCCACGATCTGTTCACCGATATACTTAAACCCGGTTAACACGTTGCGCATTTCACAGCCAAAACTTTCTGCAATACGCGTTGCAAGGTCGGAAGTTACGATGGTCTTGATAACAACCGGGTTTTCCGGTAACGCGTTTTGCTCGGCACGGCAGGAGAGAATGTAGTTGAGCAGTAAGCAACCGGTCTCATTACCTGTCAACAGAACGTATTCCTCGTTTTGACGCACCGCAATGCCCACGCGATCACAATCGGGATCTGTAGCGAGCAGTATATCCGGCTCGACCGTTTCGGCGAGCTTTAACGCCAGTTCAAACGGCTGTCGCAATTCGGGATTTGGGAACGGAGCGGTGGGAAAGTTACCGTCCGGCAATTCCTGCTCCGGAACGACCGTTACCTGCGATAACCCGATTCGCTCCAAGATCTTGCGTACCGGCTTATTTCCCGCGCCGTTAAGCGGGGTGTAGATCACTTTCAGATCGCTTTGTGTGCAAATGCCGGGGTTGATCTGCTGTGAGGCGACACAGGCAAGAAAGGCGTCAACGACCTCGTCGCCAACCATCGTAATGCGCCCGTCTGCAACAGCCGCGTCAAAATCCGCTAAACGAATATCCGTGAACAGATCCAATTTCTGTATACACTCGGTGACGGTATTCGCGTCCTCGTCAGTCATTTGATACCCCTCGGGACCGTAGCATTTGTACCCGTTATACTTGGCGGGGTTGTGACTTGCTGTGACCATAATTCCCGCCTGGCAAGCCAAATGCTTTACAGCGAAAGACAGCACCGGAACGGGGGCCAGTTCCGCAAACAGATGAACCGACACGCCGTTGCCCGCGAGCACGCGCGCCGCTTCTTTTGCGAACAGATCGGACTTGATACGCGAATCGTAGCAAATGACCACGCACGGGGCAGGATAGCGCGAATTGAGATAATCGGCAAGACCTTGCGTTGCCTTGCGTACCGTATACACATTCATGCGGTTAGTTCCCGCACCGATCACACCGCGAAGTCCCGCCGTTCCAAACTCCAATTCACGGTAAAAACGATCGAAAATTTCGTCTTGGTTGTCAGCAATGCCGCGTAGTTCATCGCCCAAATCGGGGTCATCAACAGCATCGGTGAGCCAACGCTCATAACTCTCAGAAACGCTCATAACAGCATCCTTTCTGTGTTTGATGTGTTAATTATACCCTTTTTTGGTAAAAAAATCAAGTCATGCCGTTCGACAGCAAACGCCGCCCACCGTGCGTGACGGTGAGCGGCGTTTATAAAACACGTTAATCTTCCGGTATGAATGCTTGTTCTTTATACAACGTCAGTAACCATTCCGGCAACTCATCGCCCGGATAATATGAAGCGTAGGACTCGTATTCGCACCAGTTATCGTGCATTTCGATGCAATCGTCAAGCGAGATGCAGTAAAACGGCTTGGTAATGTCGGGGACGGTGTTGGCGGTAAGAGAATTGGCAAAGCTTTGGATGTCGGACAGGTATTCGAGGATGTCCTCATCCAGTTGTACGTTGCTGTAGGGGGTATCGCCGGGGAAGTTGTAGCAACCGATCCACAGACTGTCTTCCTTATCCAGTTGTGTTCCCTCGCGAAGCAACTGTAACAATTTGGTGCTTTCGGATGCCGCTTCCGTATCGGACGAGAGAAATGCCTGCGTTGTTTTTGGCAGTACACCCGTATCCATGGGGACGATCATGTTATACCACGTCGTTCCCTCATAGAGACTACATTCCAGATACCCCAGTACGCTGCCTGCCGAGGGATTGACTTTGTAGAAATCATCTTCGGAGAAATTGCTCATCAAAGCATACCATTTTTCAAAGCCGATCTCAGCGACTTCTGCACGCAATGTGTGATATAAGGTATCCTCTTTAGCACCCTTGCTGTATCCGTTGCGGCTCACGGATACCCGCGCGACGCTTTCCGGCAGATCCATGTACACCTTACGGAACGCTTCGGTATCGTATACCGCGCCGTACATAGCCGCTTGATCTTCTTGACTCATCAGAATGTTGCGCAGATGGGTGGTGCCGCCGCTTTTGATCGCGACCGAAACCTGCGTGAGGTCACTTTGGTAAAAGCGTTCGCGCGAGGTTTCCAACAAGTCCAAAGAAAATTTAAGCTGTTTCGCAACGGTCGCTTTGGCGGTATCGTCGGTCAGCTCGATCTCGGAGATCTTGCTTTCAAAGTAATCAGCGTTGCCGTAAAAATGGGTGCTTGCCAAGACGCTAACCGATTGAATCTCGTCTGCTTTGGGGGAGTAGGATGCCGTGACGTGATACAACCCGTACATACCGCCCATATAGACACCGCCGAATACGACGAGCGCCACGATGCTGGTGGCGGCACACTTCATGATTCCCTTGAAACGGCGGGTGGTGATGACCTCGTATGCCAACATCAGCACCAGTGAGATGACGAGCAAGATCACGATAGTGCCGAGGAATTCGGCGTCGAGACTATTTTTGGATGCCAGTGTGTCAAATAACCCGTACATTGCAACAGAGGTGAGCACCGCACCGATCAGCAGCCGGTAGACGGCTTGCAGTGCGCGGTTGGGCGCGGATTGCCCCGCTGTTTCACTGCTGCGGCGCACGAACAGAAGCAACGCAATGCCGCTGTAGAGTAAGCCGACGATCAGTGTGTAAATACCACTTGACAGGGAAGTGAGGGCAATCTCGTAATCGCCAAATATTACGCCGAACACAAATCCCACCGGCACGTTATATTCGTAACTCAACACAGAGGCAAAAGGAAGATTGCTTACCAGCGGGAACGCATCGCTGACTCCCATAACGGCAAGCAGGATCAGCAGTCGTGGCAGGAAGATCAGCAAGAGGGATACCAATACGTTGCTGAACACCGTACCGGTGACGGTCATGGCGATGACCACGCTTGCCGCGATCAGCAGTGAGCCGGCAAACGCATTAAAACAGGTTAAGAACACGCTGCTGTAATTGACGGTGTACAGATGCGGTAAGACGGCGTAGGCAAAGGTGATAAGGGCTGTCGTGAAGACGATGATAAATAACAGCCAGGTCACGATCGCCGTAAAGAAACTTAAAAATAAGCATTGCCGCGTTTCGGGAATGGCGTGATAAAAGTCGCTGGAATCCCGTTTGTTCAAAAAGTTGAAAAGGTACAACGCCATCAAAGGTGCCACCGCGCAGAACATCAGCAGGATGAGCGGGTTCATTTCAAAGTAATTCACGGTGTGGGCTGTATAATGCGTAGAGGGGAGATCCAACGTATTCAAATACCGCATAACCGGTGTGATAAGCCCGATCAGCGCAATAGCAACGGTGGACAGCACGCCGATGATCCGTAATTGTTTGATACCGTCGAGATACAGACGGGGACTGAAGATTCGTTTTTTCATGTCTTACACCTCCAGCATATCGCCGGCAGTATAGCCGAGCGCTTCCATTTCATAGGTAAAGACCTCTTCAAGCGACAAAGGGAGTACGTCTAACAACACGGGGGAAAGGGCAGACAATTGTGCCACCGTTTCCTCGCGGTCGCCGCGCACGATGAGGTTGGCGACGGAACCGCGTTTGACAAAATTCAGAATATTCAACGCGGCGAGATCTTCTTCGCCAAACTCATGATTAAACACGATCTGCACCTTGAACAGCGAAGTCTTCAAATTGCCGATATCGCTTTCCAATACCAGACCGCCCTTGTGGAGCAGCGCCAGCTGATCGCACGTATCCTCCAATTCGCGCAAGGAATGGGACGTAATGATCGCGGTCGCGCCGCGCTCCAGCACGTCCTCACAGATCAGATTTTTCACTACGTTGCGCATGATCGGGTCAAG
>JAFSGO010000106.1 GCA_017440765.1 Clostridia bacterium | reverse complement strand
GTGCGCTCCACGTATTGCCACTCGTGACTCTCATTCGGCAACACATCCTGCGTGCCGCGAATTGCTTTTGTAATCAATGCCATGATGTTATCGTTCCTTTATTTCGTACTGTTAGACGGGTTGACAATATTGCGCCAATCCAAATCGCCGCGCTCCAAGCCGTGAATCAGCACCTCAGCAGACGCAATGTTAGTCGCAACCGGGACGTTTCGCATATCACACAAACGGAACATATCGTTCTCGTTCATTTCATTTTCTTTACTGGTCATCGGGTCGCGGAAAAACAAAAGAAGATCGATCTCATCGCAGGAAATACGAGCGGAGATCTGCTGTGCGCCACCTTGAGCACTGCTCAGATAGCGGGTTATCTGCAAACCGGTTGCTTCTGACACCATCTTACCCGTTGTGCCGGTAGCACACAGGTTGTGACGGCTGAGAATACCGCAGTACGCGATACAAAACTGTACCATGAGTTCTTTCTTTGCATCGTGTGCGATCAACGCAATGTTCATGTGTTCCTCTCCTTTAAATTACGCTTGCATGCGCCGTAGATCGGCAAGCAAAATGTCCTCTCCTAAATAGCGACCTGCGATGTTGGCAAAACAGGTGCCGGCATTGGACTCCACGGGCAACGGTTTTCCGTATGCGTTGGCAACCGCTACTTCTTCATCCTCCGGCAACACACCGATCAACTGCAGGGCCGCCGTATCAATAAGTTCATCGATATCCGGCATCTTACCGCGCAATATCGGGTCGGGTCGCAAACGGTTGATAATGAGTCGGGCCGGTATTTCCCGTTTGCGCAACAAGCGCGCGATGATCTGTGCATCCCTGGCACACACCATATCGGGTGTTGTCACCACAAAGGCGCGATCCGCACCGGCAACAGCGGTTTCAAAACCGCGACCGATACCGGCGGGACAATCGACGATCACCTCGTCGTAATAACGGGAAAAACCACGGCAAAGCCGTGCCATATCCTCCGGTGTTGCCAGCTTCTCCAAATCGACAGGTGCCGGCAGTACAAACACATCGGGGCAAATGGGAGAAGGATAGATCGCACCGGCCGGCTGACAGGAACCTGCCAGGATGTCCGCTATGTCGTACACAGCAGTACCGGCGATCCCAAGCATGACATCCAAGCTGCGCAATCCGGCATCACCGTCCACAAGCAGGACACGGCGACCGCGGCGTGCCAACGCACAACCCAAACCGGCCGTAACCGTGGATTTGCCGGCGCCGCCTTTTCCGGATGTAACCACTGATATCACAACATTCACCCCCATTTTGAGTAAGTATATCACAAATTTGCTTTCGTGTAAACAATTTGTCCTTGCTTTTTTTAAAAAAACTGGTATAATATCTTTGTCAAACGCATAGACGGAGAAAGTATGCAGATTATCCCGACACAGCAGAGAGGGTCGTCATGGGCTGAAAACGACCTGTATCGGCATCTGAGGAAGTTCACTCCCGAGCGGCGGCGCTGATTCCCAAAGCGGGCGGTAGGTGTCGACGGTTACCCCGTTATCGGTCTTAGAGTGTCCGCTTTTTATAAACATGGCGGAAATACGGGTGGTACCGCGGAGTTTATCTTCGTCCCTTTGTTTGGGGACGAAGTTTTTTTATTTTAGGAGGTTCCGTATGAAAGAGAAACTGGAAGCCCTGCGCGAGAAAGCGCTCGGCGAACTGGCAACATTGGAAACGCCGAAGGAACTCGAAGAGTTCCGCGTGCGATTGCTGGGAAAAAAAGGAGAAATAACCGAGCTGCTGCGCGGCATGGGTGCGCTCCCTGCTGAAGAGCGCCCGAAAATGGGACAGCTCATCAATCAACTGCGCAGCGAACTGGAAACCGCACTTTCGGAGCGTGAGCAAAACATCACCGCCCTTTTGAAAGAAAAACGCTTGAAAGAAGAAACGCTGGACGTAACCCTGCCGGGCACCAAAACAAAAGAAGGCGGTCTGCACCCGCTCAACATCGTGCTCAATGACCTTATCGACATTTTTCAATCGATGGGCTTTGACGTGGTAGACGGTCCCGAAGTGGAAACCGAACACTATTGCTTTGAAGCGTTGAACGTGCCGAAAGACCATCCCGCACGCGATATGCAGGATACTTTCTACTTGGCGGAAAATCTGTTGTTGCGCACGCAAACCTCTGCCGCACAAGCACGCACCATGGAACAGCGCAAGCCGCCCATTCGTATCATCTGCCCCGGCCGCGTGTTCCGTGCCGACGAAGTAGATGCCACTCACTCCCCCGTGTTCCATCAAGTGGAAGGTCTGGTCGTGGATAAAGGCATCACGCTGTGTGACCTGAAAGGCGTTCTCGAACAGTTTGCTCATGAGATCTACGGGCCGGAAACCGAAGTGAAATTCCGTCCGTCCTTCTTCCCCTTTACCGAACCGAGTGTTGAGGTCGACGTCACCTGCTCCGAATGCGGCGGTAAGGGTTGCCGTGTATGCAAGGGTACCGGTTGGATCGAAATTCTCGGCGCGGGCATGGTACATCCGCGCGTTCTTGCCGGTTGCGGCATCGATCCCGAAGAATATACCGGCTTTGCGTTCGGTATCGGTCTGGATCGTCTGACCACCACGCGCTACAAAATCAGCGATATCCGCTTGTTGTTTGAAAACGATCAGCGGTTCTTAGAACAGTTTTAAGGAGGGAATCGATTTATGAAAATTTCATTAAACTGGCTTAAGCGTTACGTCGATATTTCGGTTCCCGTTGAGGAACTGTGCGACAAAATGATTCTCAGCGGCTTTGAAGTTGAAAGCATTGAGGATCTGTCTGCTACCATGTCTAACGTTGTGGCGGCACGCATTTTAAAATTGGAAAAGCATCCCGATGCGGACAAACTGCAGATCTGTCAAATGGACGTGGGCGGTGCTGAACCGATCCAGATCATCACGGGTGCACAAAACGTGTTTGAAGGCGCGCTCGTCCCCGCCGCGCTGCATGATTCACATCTGCCGAACGGTATGCACATTAAACGCGGAAAACTGCGCGGTTTACCGTCCGACGGTATGCTATGCTCCGGCGAAGAACTCTGCTTAAAAGAAGCCGATTATCCGGGCGCAGAGGTCTACGGCATCTTGATCCTTAATGAGGACGTGCCCGCCGGCACGGATATGCGCGAGATCCTGCATCTCAACAACATCGTCATTGACTTTAAAATCACCGCCAACCGTCCCGATTGCCAAAGCGTGCTCGGCGTTGCGCGCGAGATCGCAGTGGCACTAAAAGAAGAATTCCACGCACCGAAACCGACCTATGCCACGGTCGGCGGCGATATCAACGAGTATATCAACATCACGGTCAAGGATTACGATCTTTGCCCGCGCTATATGGGTCGTATCGTACGCAATCTGCGCATCAAGCCCTCTCCCGATTGGATGAAGGATTGCCTGCGCACCGCCGGTAT
>JAFSGO010000105.1 GCA_017440765.1 Clostridia bacterium | reverse complement strand
GGATGAAACAGGGCCTAGAGGCGCTCGCCGGAATCGTCCCCGGGCTTATCGAGATGCAGGTGGAGATATCGCCGCTCGCGTCCTCCAACGCGGACGTGATGCTGTATTCGGTGCTGGAGAGCGAGGATGCCCTCAAGGCTTACGCCGTGCACCCCGCGCACGTCGAGGTCGCAAACACCCTCGTGCGCCCGTATACCGCTACCCGCGCGTGTATGGACTTCGAGGTGAAATAATCTGACGGAGGAAAACCTATGAAAACCAAGCTTTCGGGTCGCTTCTGGTGCGCGCTGACGCTGTTCAGCCTAATCGGACAGGTCGCATGGGTGGTGGAGAATATGTATTTCAACGTATTCATCTACCATATGTTCCGCGCGACGGCGGCGGACATTTCCGCGATGGTGGCGGCGTCCGCGGTCGCCGCGACGCTCACGACGGTGTTTATGGGCGCGCTGTCCGACCGTGTCGGCAAGCGAAAATTGTTCATCTGCGGCGGATACATCCTGTGGGGCGTGTCCATCTTCAGCTTCACCCTGCTGCGCGCCGACATGCTCGGCACGCTGTTCCCGATGGCGGTGTCGGCGGCGTCGCTCGGCGTGTCGCTGACCATCATCCTCGACTGTATGATGACCTTCTTCGGCTCCACCGCCAACGACGCGGCGTTCAACGCCTGGCTGACCGACTCCACCGACGCGACCAACCGCGGCAGTGCGGAGGGTGTAAACGCCATGATGCCGCTCGTCGCGATCCTCGTCGTGTTTGGCGGATTTATGTTCTTCGACCTCACGCAGTCGGACAGCTGGATGCTCATATTCTCCATCATCGGCGGCGTAGTCATCGTCGTCGGCGTGCTGGGTCTGTTCCTCATCAAGGAACCGCCGATCACGCCTACGGAGAGTGGGTATTTTGCCAATATTTTCTACGGCTTCCGCCCCTCGACGGTGAGGGGAAATCCGCTGTTGTATCTGGTGCTCGCGGCGTTCGCGGTGTTCAATATCTCCATACAGATCTTTATGCCGTATCTCATCATTTACTACGAAAAATCCCTCGGAATGAGCGACTATGTGTTCATTATGGCGCCCGCGATCGTGGTCGCCTCGGTGTTCACCGCGCTGTGGGGCAAGGTGTACGACAAACGTGGTTTTCGCTTTGCATCGCTCGTCTGCATCGTGTCGCTGGCAGCGGGGTATATCGTGCTGTTTTTCACCCGCACGACCGCGCCCGTATTCATCGGTTCGCTGCTGATGATGTGCGGGTATCTCGCTGGGATGGCGGTGTTCGGCGCGATCATCCGCGACTACACCCCCGCGGGCAAGGCGGGGATGTTCCAAGGGCTGCGCATCTTCTCGCAGGTGCTCATTCCCGGTGTCATCGGCCCCGCGATCGGCGCGGCGGTGCTCGCGAACGCCGAAACCGTCCTCAACAACGACGGTACGACCTCGTTCTTGCCGAACGAGAACATCTTCCTCGCCGCGCTGGCGGCGGAGATCGTGCTGGTGCCGCTGTTGCTTGTCGTGTTCCGTCAACTGAAGAAATTTAGCATTAAAACGGAGGAAACCGTATGAAACTGATGATCGCATCCGATATCCACGGCTCGGCGTATTTCTGCCGTGCCCTGCTCGCAGCGTACGAGCGCGAGGGGGCGGACAAACTAGTGCTGCTCGGGGACAATCTCTACCACGGCCCGCGCAACGACCTGCCGCTCGAGTATGACCCTAAGGCGGTCATCGCTCTGCTGAGCGAATATAAGAACGACGTTCTCTGCGTGCGCGGCAACTGCGACAGCGACGTCGACCAAATGGTGCTGCCGTTTCCCATTATGGCGGACTATGCGGTGCTGTACGCGGGCGGGCGGCTGATCTACGCCACCCACGGCCACGTGCACAACAACGCGAGCCTGCCGCCGCTGTCGTCGGGGGATATTCTGCTGCACGGGCACACCCACGTTCCCGCGTTCGAGGAATACCCCACCCACACCTACGTCAACCCCGGCTCGGTGTCCATCCCGAAGGAGGGCTCACCGAACAGCTATCTGCTACTCACCGACGAGGGCTTCACCTGGAAGGATCTCGACGGCGGGGTGTACAAACAGGAGAAGATTTGACATCCTATCACGAAAAAAGAGGAGGCGCTTGCCTCCTCTTTTTTTAGCCAATTTTTGTCATATATAATATATATATTAATATATATTGCTTTTTTTAGGGTAATATGCTATGATAAATCTGTATGATTGCGTCTTGGAGGGTATGGCCGTGTATAAAGCGTTTTTTAAAAGAGTGATTGATTTTATGCTGGCACTTTTGGGTTTGATTATTCTGTGGCCGGTGCTTTTGGTGATTTCTATCGCTGTAAAATGCGATTCCAAAGGCCCTGCAATTTTCAAGCAAGTACGGTTAGGCAAAAACGGCAAGGTGTTTCATATGTACAAATTCCGAACGATGGTCGTCAACGCGGAGGCGGGCGGCGTTTATTCAGACAACAATGACCCAAGAGTGACCAAGGTTGGAAACATCCTTAGAAAAACCTCTTTGGATGAGTTGCCGCAATGCATTAACATACTCAAGGGAGAAATGAGTTTGATTGGTTTCCGTCCACCTCTTACATATCATCCGTGGACGTGGGAAGAGTATACGGACGA
Source organism: Clostridia bacterium (assembly GCA_017440765.1). Taxonomy (GTDB): domain Bacteria; phylum Bacillota; class Clostridia; order Oscillospirales; family Acutalibacteraceae; genus RGIG3009. The sequence continues at coordinate 20,128 of JAFSGO010000105.1, read as the reverse complement.
GCAGAAGCAGATGTTTGATATTCGTCCTGGAATAACCGGATGGGCACAGGTGAACGGGCGTAAGGATGTCGAATGGAATAAGCGGATCCAACTGAACGTATGGTACGCAAACAATATGTCCTTTTTGTTGGATGTAAAAATATTTTTCATGACGATCTTCAAGGTATTTACCAATGCAGATAACGAAAACACCGGAGCGACCGTTGTCGAAAAAGAGAAAATAACCAGCGGAGAGAGTGTGTAACGATGGCTTTGAAATTAATGTACATAACAAACAGTCAACAGGTTGCCCGAATTGCCGAGGCTGCCGGTGTGGATAGAATATTTGTCGATATGGAATATATTGGAAAGGGTCTGCGCCAAGGTGGAATGGATACGGTGCAATCTCATCATACGTTTGATGATGTGCAAAGTATTTCGAGCGTTCTCTCATCCGCGGAACTTTTAGTTCGGATAAATCCCATCCATGAAGCAACAGCCGAATATGGGTCGTCAAGAGAAGAGATCGACCGCGCGATACAAAACGGTGCGGACATATTGATGCTTCCGTATTTCAAGACCGTTGATGAGGTGCGGGAGTTCGTAGATTTGGTGGGGGGCAGGGCTAAGACGATGCCGCTCATCGAGACACCTCAGGCGGCGGCGTTGATTGAGGACATCGTGAAAATAGACGGCATAGATGAATTGTTCATCGGTCTGAATGATTTGAGCTTGGGCTACGGAAAAAAATTCATGTTTGAGATCCTCGCAGACGGAACGGTGGATCGTTTGGCTGATGTCATCAAAAGTAAAGGCATCCCGTTCGGGTTTGGTGGTTTGGCAGCCTTGGACGGTGGTCTGTTGCCGGGGTATATGGTGCTGAAAGAACACTATCGATTAGGCTCCGACAGTGTTATATTGTCGAGAAGTTTTTGCAATTCGAATAAATGTGTCAATATTGAAGAAATCAGCGATACTTTTTTTAAGGGCATTGAAGAAATACGGCAATATGAGAAGACTTTGCTCGGCGTTACAGATTTTGAAGAGAATAGAGAGTGTGTTTGTCAGGCAATTAAAAGAATTGTTGAGGGTTAAGCTATGAAACTGCTGATTACCGGTGCGTGGAACTGCACGGCAGAACAATTAAACATCCTAAAAAGTATGGGTAATGAGATTTTGTTTATGCAGAATGAAGATGACGTGTTGCCGCAGGGTTTCGAGACGGTCGAAGGCATTATCGGCAATGGGTTGTTCTTGCATCACAATATTCAACAGTTTCAAAAATTACGCTATATACAGCTTACCAGCGCCGGATTTGACCGTGTTCCGATGGATTATATCCGTGAGCATAAAATCAAGCTATATAATGCAAGAGGGGTATACAGTATTCCGATGGCGGAATTTGCTGTGTGCGGCGTGCTTCAATTATTAAAAAAAAGCAAGGCGCTGATGCAAAGCCAACAAAACCGCGAGTGGAAAAAACAGCGAGAACTCGGTGAATTGTATCGGAAAACGGTGTGCGTGATGGGGTGCGGTTCTGTCGGCACGGAAGTGGCAAAACGGTTTTCGGCGTTTGGGTGCAAGGTCATTGGGGTCGATTTGTTCCCGAGAGAAGATGCACACTATCAGAGCATTTATCCGTTAGACCGAATGGAGCAGGTGTTAGGGAAGAGCGATATGGTTGTTTTAACATTACCTCTAACCGAGCAGACAAAGCATCTTATAAATGCTGCTGTTTTTGAAAAGATGCAGAAAGGGACGATACTGGTCAATATTGCCCGCGGATCGATCGTAGATACAGAAGCGATGATTAATGCGTTGAACGCTCGTGTGATTGCGGGAGCGGTGTTGGATGTGTTTGAGGAGGAACCTCTTTGCGTGACTAGCCCGTTGTGGGATATGGAAAATGTGATAATTACACCCCACAACTCCTTTGCCGGCGAAGGAAATGGTGAACGACTGTGGCAGATCATCAAAAATAATTTGGAGAGTTATGTATGAAACGCATATGCATCGTTACAACAATGTGGACATCGATCAACAACTGGTTTCGCCCGGTTTTTGAAGAATACAAAAAACTGGGTGTCGATGTGACGGTTGTTTGCAATATGTCGGCAGAGTATGAAGCGGAATTAAACGAGCAATACCCGTATATACATACGAAAAGTTTCCCGTTCCCCAGAGGGATCAGTATAGGCGGCTCGATTAACAGCATCAAGCTGCTGAAAAGATTTTTTAAAGAGCAACGATTTGATTATATTCAATACCACACGCCGAACGCGGCATTTTATGCCTCTATCGCCGGAAAGATGGCGAAAGTACCGCTGCGTGTTTACGGTCAATGGGGAATTCGATACGTTACGTTTTTTGGCGTGAAAAGAGCCATCTTTAAGATGCTGGAAAAGATCACCTGTGCAGCTTCTACGCATGTTAGAGCACAAAGCCCAAAGAACAGACTGTTTAACATTAGCGAGGGAATGTGCAAGCCGGATAAAATCACCGTGATTGGGATCGGCGGCACGATCGGCGTTGATTTTAACGAGTTCGACATATCTCGGTATGAAGCTTATCGGGAGGAGATCCGCTCAAGATACAATTTGAAAGCCGATGAATTCGTTTTCGGTTTTATCGGGCGTATTCACCGAGACAAGGGAGTAAATGAACTGATCGAAGCGTTTAAAGAAATAGAGAATGCGAAGCTTTTGTTGGTCGGTGATTTAGACGAAAACTATCCCCCTCGTCAAGAGAATCTTCAGTTTATTGAAGCAAATGATTCCGTAATGGTTACGGGGAGAGTTTTGCACGATGAGGTTCCGAAATATCTTTGCGCGATGGATATTCTGGTGCATCCCACGTATCGCGAAGGGTTTGGTCATATTATGCAGGAGGCCATGACGATGGGAGTGCCTGTCATTACGACGGATGTTCCCGGACCGTCCGAGGTCGTAGAAGATGATATTTCCGGAAAATTGGTTCCTGCACAGAACAGTCGTGCGTTATCTGAGGAAATGCATACATTAATGAACGATGAAGACAGACGCAAAAGATATGCGAGCAATGGTAGAACACGCGCAGAGCGGTACTTTGAGCAATCGGTTATGGTAGGACATATCATTGATGACTATAAGCGTATGTTGAATTTATAAATAGGGGTTTGTTAAAGTACGATGAAGAGATTAATTAAATGCATTAACAGACTGGTTCTTTCGATTTTCTACAAAATAGACTATCTTCGTGGGAAGCATTTTGAGGATAGTTTTGTGGGTTTTATATGGGCGTGGCGAGGCATAGGGCGGAGCTTTAAATTGCGAGCCCGAGGAATCCGCTTCCCTGTTGGAAAGAACACAAGAATATCCAATGGCAGGAATTTGAAGTTTGATGTCAGCTCGATGAACGTTTTTCAACAGCCCGGCTGTTTTTTTCAAAACTATGAGGCAAAGATCACGATTGGCAAAGATGTTCATATAGCGGCAAATGTTGGTATAATTACACAGAACCACAACCCGCAAAACCCCGATGAGCATTTGCCTGCGGAGCCGGTCGTTATAGGGGATCATTGTTGGATCGGTATGAACGCGGTCATTTTACCGGGCGTGGTGCTCGGCGATCACACGACGGTGGGGGCCGGTGCGGTGGTAACTCACAGCTTTGAGGGGAATTGTGTGGTGGCAGGCAATCCTGCGCGTGTGATAAAAACGTTTGAGAAAAAGTCTTAATGTGAGAGTATAGAGGGTTGAGGATGGATACGAAGGTACTGGTTTTGTCGATCTCGGCTTGGAACAGCTCGGTTGGTATGGATACATGGCCGATCTTATTGGAAGGGAGAGATCCCGACCATGTCGCTAATATTTGCCTGAGAGGAGAGACGCCCGACAGCAAGGCGTGCAACCATTATTTTTGCATATCGGAAAACAAAGTGATCAAGAGCATACTCAAGCGAAGTATACAAACGGGCAGCGAAAAAGAAGCGGTCATTCAAAACGAGGAAAGCAACAACGATTTGAACGAGCATAATACCCGCTATCGGAGAATGAAAAAGCATCGTTCCTTCGCAACGTTGATGGCGCGCGAGATTTTATGGATGCTGGGTAAATGGAAAAGTCGGGAGTTATACGATTTTATTACGGAGTTTTCCCCTGATGTGATCTTGTATTCGATGGACGGATATATTCACTTCAACAGGCTTTGCCGTTATGCTAAGAATATTTCTTCCGCAAAGTCGATTGGTTTTTTTGTAGACGATAATTTCACCTATAGACAGTCGAAAAAGTTGGGCGATCGGCTGTTCAGATGTTTTCAAAGAAGCTCGCTGAAGAAGCTTGCCCGTCAAACGGACGCTTTTTGGGCGATAACGGATATGACAAAGGAAGAGGCGGATGACGTATTTGGGATCAATTGCACGTTGCTGACAAAGCCGCTTCGAAGCGCTCCGCGATATGAAGAAAAGAAACCGCAAAAGCCACTGAAGATTCTTTATACCGGAAATTTGCAGATCGGTCGCGACCGAAGCCTTGTAAAAGTGGTTGACGCTTTGAAAACTGTCAACAAGCGAGAAGCGGCATTTGTTGTGGATGTTTACACAAAAACCGTATTGGACGCCGCGATAAATCGGGAGCTTGAATGCGATTTTTGCCGAATTCATCCGCCGATTCCGAAGGTAGAGGTGCTGAGACGGCAAAAAGAGGCGGACATTCTACTTTTTCTGGAGGATATCGACGGGCCGGATGCGAAAACGGCACGCTTATCGTTTTCTACCAAGATCACGGATTATCTGTCAGCGGGGAAATGCATTCTGGCGATTGGCTGTCCCGATACGGCGCCGATGCAGTATTTCATGAAAAATCAAGCCGCGTTCGTTGCTACGAGCGAGCGGGAGATCGAAGAGAGATTAACCGAAATAGCGGGGAATACCGATCTGTTGGCTGACTATGCCAAGCGCGCTTGCGACATCGGTATAAAGAATCACAACAAAGACGATATTTTGCGCACGGTAGATACCACCATCCGAAAAGTGCTCGGCGAAGAAGCGTAAAAGGAGGATCACAATGGCGGGCTTTGCTTTTGAGGAAAAGAAGGAAGATACCATCCTACTGCTTATGCAAAGCGGCGTGCCGCAGGCACAGGCGCAGACGCTGGCGGACAGCTTGGTAACGGCGGATGCCTACGGCGTAACCTCGCACGGTTGCCGCGTACTGGATGCGCATGTTCAGAAGGTCCTGCGCGGCGGGTATAATCTCGCGCCGCACTTTACGGTGGTGCGGGAGACCGCGGCGTTCGCCGTCATCGACGGCGACAACGCCATCGGTCCCGTGTCGGCGATGCACTGCCTGGATTATGCCATCGACAAGTGTCAGCAGAGCGGTGTGTTCACGGTGTTTAGCCGCAACAACAACACCTTCGGCCCCGCCTTTTACTATTCACTCAAGGCGGCTGAGCAGGGGTACATCGCCTTTATCTGCTCGAATAGCCCCGCGCAGATGGCGCCGATCGGCGGCAAGGAGAAGTTGCTGGGCACCAACCCGTTTGCGGCGGTCGTGCCCGTGCCGAACGGCGACCCGATCATGGTGGATATGGCGACCAGCGTGGTGGCGAAATCCAAATTCAAAGAATACAAAGAACGCGGCGAGCGCTTGCCCGAGGGATGGGCGCTTGACCGCGACGGCAGACCCACCACCGACCCCGACGAGGGGATGAGCGGGCTGGTGCTGCCGATGGCGGGCTTTAAGGGCTACGGCATCGCGATGCTTATCGACATCCTCGCGGGCGTGGTCTCCGGCGCGGCGTATCTGAACAAGGTCGGTCGCTTTTACAGCGAGGATGGCGCGGGGATGAACGTCGGGTTTTATCTGACGGTGATCGACCCGTACGCGGTGCTCGGCGAGGAGTATGACGCGATCATCCGCGACTACGTCGCGACCGTGCGCGGCTCGGCGCCTGCCGACGGGCAGACGGTTTGCTTGCCGGGGGACGATCGGATGAAACACAAGAAGGAAAACGGGACGACGGTATGAGAGTGTTACAGATCAATGCGACATACGGATACGGCAGCACCGGCCTTATTATGCAGGACATCGGTGAGACGCTGACCGCCGCGGGCGAGGAGGCGTTTTTCGCCTATCAGTCCGCGAAGGAGTTGGTTCCGAACGGCTATTGTGTCGGCAACCGCATTGACTGGAAAGTGCATGCGGTGCTCTGTCGTCTGTTCGGCAGACAGGGCTATTATTCTAAAGCTGCGACAAGACGTTTCTTGCGTTATCTCGACGAGGTCAAGCCGGACATCGTGCATCTGCACAATCTGCACAGCAATTATATTCATCTAAACGACTTGCTGAAATATCTTGCAAAAAAGGATATTCCCACGGTGATCACGATGCACGATTGCTGGTATTTTACGGGCAAGTGCTTTCATTACGTGGACGTCGGTTGCGACGGCTTTCAGCACGGTTGCGGCAACTGCCTGAAAAAGGAAGCTCCGCCCGCCAGTCTGCTGTTCGACTGCTCCCGCGCGGTGTTGCGGGATCGCATCCGTTTTCTGTCGGTTGTTCCGCGATTAAAAATCGTCGGTTGCAGCGAGTGGATCTGCGGCGAGGCGAAGAAGGGCTTTATGCGGGATTTTGCCATTACCGCTATCCGCAACGGAGTGGACATTACCGTCTTTAAGCCACAGGACAAGCGGGCGCTCAAAACCGCTCGCGGCCTACAGGACAAGTTCGTTGTGATGGGTATGGCGAACAAGTGGCTGCTGCCGTCGAATCGAGCGTTGCTTGAGCGCACGGTGGCGATGCTGGACGACGGTGCCGTGCTGATGTTGGTCGGTTGTACCGACGGGCAGAAAGCACAGCTCGCGCGATACGGTGATAAGGTGGTGTGCATTGGATTTGTTTCCGACCGCGCGCAGATGGCGGCGTGCTACGCCACGGCGGACGTGTTTGTCAACGCCACCCACGCGGATACTCTGCCGACGGTGAATATGGAGAGCATCTGCTGCGGCACACCCGTCATTACCTATGACAGCTGCGGCAGTCCCGAACTGATTTTGGAGGGTTGCGGCTACACGGTGGCGGAGGACGACGTGGACAGGATGCTCGAAAGGATCACGGCCGTTCGACAGAGCGGTGCGTGGGATTGCTCGGCGATCGGCGCAGAGCATTTTGATAAGAATAAGAGTTATAGGCAATATATGGATGTTTACCGAGAACTTGTAAAGGCATAAACGGAGGATAGACGATGCTGCTTTATATATTCGTTGCGATCGTTCCACTGTTTGTCGGCGCATTGTACGACGGCAAGGTGGAAAGATTTGCGACAGCGGACATGATCGGCACAAAGAAATACATACGCACACGGCGGTGGTGGTTGATGATCGCCGCTCTGCCGATGTTCGCCCTGATTGCGTTTCGAGGTCCTTGGATGGGCGCAGATACGGGAGTATATATAAAATTTTTCAATCAAATGGTGGATACTCCTTGGGATAGGATTTTCGCTGTTAATCATGCGGGCCCTGAGTTTGAGGTTGGTTTTGTTATTTTCGAAAAGCTTATGACCCATCTAACGCATAATGCACAGGTCTATCAGGTCTTATATACATCGGTCTATTTTATTGCTGTATTAAATTTCGCTTGTCAACTGGAGAAAGAGGGATTTCTTTTCCTGTTTTTCTTTGCTACGCTAGGTACATATACCTTTATGTTCACCGGCGTGCGGCAGTGCTTAGCGATGAGTATATGCTTATTGTCGTATAATTTTGTTCGAAAGCGTCAGTTCGTTCCGTTTGCGCTGATGGTGATTTTGGCGTATTCATTTCATAACATTTCCATTATATTTTTCGCGGTATACTTTATTTATCCAAGAAAAATAAATGCAGTAAATGGCTTAATATATCTCATAATTGGCTTGATCGTTTTTTTGTCGCGCGATACTTGGCAGAAGTGGTTTTACGAAAACTTTGATTACTACGCCCAAACAGATGCGGACGGCACCGGAACGATTTTCTTTGTCGTTGTTTTGGCAATTACTGTTTTCTCTGTTTTCTTTTTAGTGAACCACCATAAGATCACTGAGGCATCTCAAGGAGTTGTCAATGTTGGGTTTATAACGTTATTGTTTTGGACATTGCGTTTATTTACCAAAGCCGCAGGAAGACCCAGTTACTTCTTTATGTTCTTTACAATGGCGACGTTGGTATATGGGATTGATGCGTTGGAGGAAGGAAAAGAAAAAACGACAGCGAAGGCTTTGATCTGTTTATTGTGTCTGGCTTTATTCGTTTATCGTCTGAACAACAGCGCAGCAGCGCTTGTCCCATATCAGTCATTCTTTTAATGATTAGGAGGAAGCGATATGCTCGACAAAAAAGTCAGTATTATTGTACCCACCTATAATACCGAAGTGTATCTGGAGCGGTGTGTGGACTCGCTGTTGGCACAGACACATACGAATATCGAGATTATTTTGGTGGACGACGGTTCGACAGATTCCTCTCCCTCGATCTGCGATCGCTATGCTGCGCAGGATGCGCGGGTGAGGGTCGTGCATAAGCCAAACGGTGGGCTGTCCTCGGCGCGCAATGCAGGACTGGACGTCGCGAGCGGGGACTATATTGGCTTTGTGGACAGCGACGACTATGTGTCGAATGAGATGTACGCTCTGCTGGCACAGCACTTGGATAACAGCGGTTGTGACATTGCCAACGTGATGTATGTGCGCGTTGACGAGGAGGGAAAGACCTATCCGTCTAAAGTACCGCACGACTGCGACTGTGAACTTTCCTCGACAGATTTTGTGCGGGAGCTGATGCTGCACACGGGAGACGTCAGCGTGTGTACGAAGCTGTTTCGGCGGGAGTTATTCAGCGATGTCCGTTTCGTCGAGGGAAAGCTTAATGAAGACCTGTTGTTTATGCTCGAGGTGTTTTCGCATGTAAAGTCGGTCGCTTTTGTCGGACACGTAGGGTATTATTATTTTGTGCGCAGCGGCAGCACCAGCAGCGGCTACGGCAAAGCGGTCATTGATATGGTCGGCAACTCTCTGCACGCCAAGGCGGCGGTCGAGGAGCATTTCCCGACGCTCAAGAAGGAAGCCTTGCGGTTTGTTCTCTATCAGCATATGGCATACCTGCTGCTTGTCCCGCGCGAGGAGGCGCACGCAGGCAACGAGGTATACAAAAACGCGCTTGCCTATATTCGCCGAAATGCGTTAAAAAGCATCGACAATCCCTATTTGAAGAGAAAAAACAAGCTTACCATTATATTGCAGACCGTGTTCCCCCGTCAATTGGCGGAAATGAATCGAAAGAAACGAGCGAGATAATATGAAAATAGCCTTTTTCTCGAATTTCTTAAATCATCACCAGTTGCCGCTGTGCGAGGCATTCTGCTGTATGGACGGGGTGGAGTTTTCCTTTGTTGCCTGCGAGAGGATCCCCGAGGATCGGCTCAAGATGGGCTATGAGGATATGAATACCCGCTATCCGTTTGTCGTGCGCGCTTATGAGGATGAAGCGGCGGCGTTTGCCATCGCCGAGAACTATGATGCGGTGATTTTCGGCGCGTGCCCGACGGCGTATATCGCCCACCGAATGAAGCACAACCGCTTGTCTTTTCGCTTTTGCGAGCGGTCGCTCAAGAAGGGTACCTGGCGCCGCTTCATTCCGCGCACGAGGCGGAAGATCTACGAGGGCTATACAAAGTACAAAAAACAGCCATTGTACATCCTAGGCGCCAGTTCGTATGCGGCCTCGGATTTGGCGCTCTGCGGCTTTGATAAGAAAAAGTGCTTTGAGTGGGGATATTTTCCGTCGGTCACCGCAAAGGATTTGGATGCCGTGTTCGCGCAGAAGCGAGAGAGTGCTGTTGCTGAGGTATTGTATGCAGGCAGGCTGTTGCCGCTCAAGCACGTGATGGATACCGTGCGAGCGGTACATAATCTAAAAAAACAGAACATTGCCGTACATTTCACCATCATCGGCGAGGGAGAGTGCGCCAAGGAGATCAAAGCGTATATTGCGCAGAATGATCTCGAGGATACGGTGGCGATGTTGCCCTTCATGTCTCCCGAAGCAGTGCGGGAGTATATGGACAAGGCGGACGTCTTTGTGTTCGGCAGCAACTTCTATGAAGGCTGGGGCGCGGTCGTCAACGAGGCGATGAACAGCGCCTGTACGCTGCTCGTCAGCCATGCAGTCGGCTCGGCGGCATATCTCATCCGCGATGGAGAGAATGGCTACGTGTACCCCTTCGCCGACGTCGGTGTGCTGACCGACAAGCTTGGTCGCGCGGTCGCCGACCGCGCGCTACGCGAGCGGCTCGGTCGAGAGGCGTATAAGACCGTTACCGAGCTTTGGTCCGCCGAGGTTGCGGCGGGGCGGTTTATTGCGCTGTGTAAAGCGTTCGAGAACGGTGACGACTTTCGATTACTTTTTGAGAGCGGACCATGCAGCGCGGCTGTTAAGCGTAACCCTTTAAAATAATCCGTGAGAAGGGTCAATGATTAATATGGTAAGTGTAATTATTCCCGTCTATAATGTCGAAACTCTGTTGCGCAAGTGCGTTGACTCGGTTTTAAACCAGACGTACAGTGACATTGAGGTGTTCTTGATCGATGATGGCTCGACTGATTCAAGCCCTCATATTTGCGATGAATACGCAGCCTCGGATTCGAGAGTTAAAGCCTTACATCAAGAAAACGCAGGTCAAGCAATTGCAAGGAACAATGCTCTCGATGTTGCTGTGGGTGACTACGTTATGTTCGTTGACAGCGATGACTGGATCAAGTCGGATATGATAGAAACAATGGTCGATAGTGCGCAGCGGCATAATGCGTCTGTAGTTATTTGTAGCGCATCGTTTGATAATGGCAATAAGATCGCCGATGCAATCTGTCCTTACGGATCAGAGCAGGTATTTACGGGCGCGCAGGTGTTGGAGGAATATCTTACCCCCGGAAGAATTCAGACTGCACCGTGGGGCAAGCTTTTCAGACGTGAATTGTTTGACGAGATAAGATTTCCTCCGTATCGCGCAAGAGAAGATTACGCGATTATGCATGAACTGCTTGGTGGCAGTGAAACAGCCGTGTATATCCCGAAGCATGTTTATGTTCAATATGTCAGGCCCGGAAGCACGGAATATTCTCGCTTTAATGAAAACAAGTTGGCGGTTATTGAGTGCGATTTAGCGATTATGGATTATGTCAAAAAGTACTATCCGCATCTTTATTATAAGGTTGAAACCAATTATGCCGATGCGTTGCGCAACTGCATGGCGGACATTTGTCGCTCTTTTGTAAAACGTCGGTACAAAAAGACCTTTCTCTCACTGAAAGAACGCTTGAAAGCAGAGATTAAGCGGCTGCAGGCAGAAGGGTGTAAAATGCCGCTTGATTCCCATTGCTTTGCGGTATATCATCCCATTGTGTTTTCTCTTCGCGAGCATTTTACGGGAATTGTGCGTTGGGGAAAGCGAATGGTCAAAACGATCATCGGTAAAAAGGAATGAAATGGAGAATAAAGATGAATAACCTGAAGCAGAATTGCACGCTGTTACTTAATACTTGTGATTCATACTCGGATTGCTGGGAGCCATTCTTTAAGCTGTTGACCGTCCAATGGAAAAATTTTGATATGAACGTGGTCATCAACACGGAGAGTAAGCGCTATACATACGAAGGCTTGAACATAAAGATGTCCAATTGTCGTGCGTCTTGGGGAAAACGCTTGATAACGGCGCTGGACAGCATTGACAGCAAGTACATCCTGTTTTGCTTGGAGGACTTCTTGCTCGAAAGCCCCGTGGCGGTCGAAGAGGTCGAAAAGTGCTATGAGTATATGGAGCAAAACCCCGATATTGCCTGTTTTTGTTTTTATCCCACTGAAGATCAAAACAATATGCGCTCGCAGAAATACGTCGGTTTTGAACAAAGGCCACAGAGCGGCGAATACCGTCTGAATTGTCAGATCGCTCTGTGGAATAGAGAAAAGCTGCGATCGTATATCCGACCGCACGAAAATCCTTGGGAGTGGGAACTGTACGGCAGCCGCCGAAGCTCACGCTATAACGCGGAGTTTTACAGCATTTGCAATGACGCTCCGAAAGTGTTTGATTATAAAAACGGCGGAGCATTAAGGCGGGGTCGTTGGTGGATGGAGATGGTGTTGCCGTTGGATAAGCAATACGGTTTTAACATCGATTATTCCAAGCGCGGCACGTTTGAGGATTTTCAGCAAAATCCTCCCAAGAGAAAGCGCAAACTTTGGCGCGGGATCAAAAATCGCATCAATAAACTACGCTCTCTCATTTAAGATCACAGACAAGATAGGAAAAGATTATGAAAGTCTTACTTGTTGTCCCCGATACCGATATGGGCGGTGTTACGACGGCGGCGGTCAATTTAACAAATGAATTATCTCGGCGCGGAAACGATGTGTACTTTTTGGATATGTCAAACGCCGTGCGCTGTCGGGAGCGATTCGATGAAAAAATTCGCATTCTTTCGCTTGATAGCCGTTCGTCATTTTGGAATATTAGCAAGGCGAGCACTGCAAACAGGCAAGGCATGAAGAGAATCGGATTATTGTTACTCGGTGCGGTCAAAAAACTGACTGTAAAATCAGGCCTTTGGTATCATCTGGTTTTTTCGAAGTTTAAGGAATGTGGTGAATTCGATGTTGCCATTGCTTTCCGCCAAGGGTTACCTTGTTATACGTTCGTCTTGAATAAGGTTTCGGCGAAAAAAAAGATCGGCTTTGTTCACGGCGAGTTAGAGCTTATGGGTTATAAATTGGCATGGGAAAAATGTATGCCGCATTTTGACAAGGTTGCTTATGTATCCGACGCAGTTAAGACGCAGTTTATCTCGGCGTTTCCTCATTTGCGAAGCAACGCGTGCACGGTCTATAATATGTTTGACATCGAAAAACTGCGTGAGGATGCGAAACGTGAGCCTTCGTTTGTGATGGACGATGCGTGTGTCAATATTGTGACCGTTTCCAGAATATACAACTATTTTAAAATGACGCAAAGGATCGTTGAGATTTGCGAAAGGTTGAAAAATCAAACGAAGAAGCCGTTTCACTGGTATGTGGTGGGCGACGGCCCCGATTTTGAGGATACGGTCGCGTTGGCACGTGAGCGTGGTGTCGAGGACGTGCTGACCTATGTGGGTGCGCAGTCGAATCCCCACACCATTGTGTCACGGAGCGATTTCACCGTTCTCACCTCTCGATCGGAAGCGTATCCGATGGTAGTAATCGAGTCGTTTATTCTTGAAAAGCCGATTGTTGTGGCGAAATTCGGTTCGGCATTCGAGATGATACAACAAGAGCAGAACGGCCTTGTTGCCGAACAGAGCGTTGACAGTCTGACGGCGTGCGTGTTGGATATGATCGAAGATAGAAACGGCGTCAGAAGTTGTTGCGTAGACTATCTGCAACAACACGTGATTTCGAACGACAGGGCGTATGCACAGTTCATAGATGCAGTTGAAGGGGAATGCGAATAATGAAATTCAGCATTATTATGCCGACCTATAACAGCGAGAAATATGTAGCACAGGCGATTGAGAGTGTACTTTCGCAAACTTGCGGCGATTTCGAGTTGATTGTTGTTGATGACGGCTCGGTGGATGAAACCTACAACATCTGTCTCCGTTTTGCCGAGAACGATTCTCGCGTGTCGGTGATCGCTGCCGAGCACGGTGGAGTTTCGGCGGCGAGAAACCTCGGTTTATCTAAAATTCAAGGCAAGTATGTGTTGTTTATTGACGGAGATGATACGTGGGGAGAGGAGCTTCTTTCGAGCGTACAGGACACCGTTGGTGAACAGGACAATCTGCTTGTTTTTGGGATGCAGCATGATTGGTATTTGTCGGATGATACCTTTCAGTACAGCCATGAGCATTTAGGGAACAGTGGAGAAACAGTTGCGCTTCAAACAGACACGGATATAGACGCGCTGATCTCTTCCTACAATCTGGCATCCCCCTGCAATAAAGTGTATAGAGCCGATATTATAGCAAAAAACAAGGTGCGTTTTTGCGAAAAATGTGTGTATCTTGAAGATTTAAAGTTTAATTTAGATTATCTGCTATATGGTCAGAATATAAAACTGCTGAAGAGAGATCTGTATCGGTATCGACTATTTTTCGACAAAAAACAGATGTATAAGCGTCAATTTAAAGGGTTGTTCGAGAACGCCGACGAGCTTTATCGTTCATGCGCGGCACTGTCAGAAAGCAAGGGATGGGCGTTCCCTATGGGTTCGATCTTTCTTCCTCTATTGACAAGAGCGTATGCAATCGAATGTCTGTGCCAAGTTTATGAACGAGATAAGCGGACGCAGAAAGACGTGGTATCTTCTTTAAACAAGAATAAGCGGTATGCGCAATTATTACGGTATGCAAACGGAAAGCTTTATTGGTTGTTGCGTGTTTGCAGAGCTTTTCGTTTATGGAAGATACAACTGCGGATGCTTAAAAGGAGATATGATAAATGAACTTTATCAGGATGGCCGGGAAGAAGGTTAAGCAAAAGATTCGGGCGTTTTTGGGTATACAGCCTTCTGTGACAGGAGAACAATTTGTTGAGGAATTACGAAAGCAGGGCGCGAGGATAGGAGAGCGAGTCGTCGTATTCGATCCCAAAAGCACGGTTATCGATATGACTCGTCCCTACATGCTGGAGATCGGAGACGATGTGCAGATTCCGTTTGGTGTATCTATTCTGACCCACGGGTATGATTGGTCTGTGCTGAAAGGGGCATATGGTGAGGTCCTCGGTTCTGCCGGCAAGGTGAAGATCGGGAACAATGTTTTCATAGGATCTCGTTCTACCATCCTAAAGGGTGTAACGATAGGGAATAATGTGATTATCGGTGCTTGCAGTCTTGTCAACAAGGATATCCCGGACAATTGCGTTGCTGCCGGAAATCCCTGTAGAGTGATTATGCCACTTGACGAGTATTACCAAAAAAGGAAAGACGCACAAGAAAAAGAAGCAGCCGAACTGGTGAGATGCTATCGGAAGGTTTATGATAAAGCCCCCGGTGAAAAAGAACTATCCGAATTTTTCTTTTTGTATACGGACGGTAATGCGCCGATTAACGAGTATTACGAAAGGCAAATGCGTAATTTGGGAAATTATGAAGAAACGCTTGAGTGTTTAAGAGACAACAAGCCGTTCTTTACATCCATGGAGGATTTCTTGAATCGGATAAACGAACCATAGTGGAGTGTGGGTTATGCAAAGTGCTTTGCAAAAAACAAAACTAAATTTCATATTTGGGATATTGGGGCAGATAATCTCGCTTGGTTTAGGCGTTTTAATGCCGCGATTGTTTGTCTTGAATTACGGTTCTGAGGTCAATGGGTACATAAGTTCAATCAACCAGATTTTCGTATATATTGCGTTGCTTGAGGCAGGTGTCGGAATGGCGTCGTTGCAGGCGCTGTACGCGCCTGTCGGCAAAAACGACAGAAACAAAATCAATTCCATCCTGGCGGCAACCCATCATTTTTACAAGACCACCGGCACTTTGTATACGGTGATCATTGTGGCTATGTCGTTTATATACCCTGCCATCATCCATTCGTCACTGGATTATTTTATGATGGTCGCCATCTTCTTTATTTTGGGCATCGGCGGCGCATTCCCGTACTTTATACATTCCAAGTATGCACTTCTTCTTCAGGCGGACGGCAAGAGCTATATTCTTACCATTATCACGCAGATAAAATCCATTGTCTTATCTCTTGCTAAGCTTTTTTTACTACTGACAGGGCAGAACGTTATCCTGGTCGAAAGTATCTTCTTGTTAGTCAGCTTGTTGCACTCGTTATCGGTGTGGCTGTATGTCAAGAAAAAGTATCAATGGATAGACGTGAAAGTGGAGCCGGATCTTTCTGCGGTATCGCAAAAGAATTCGGTGCTGATTCACCAGATATCCTCACTGATATTCACCAATACCGACGTACTGCTGCTGACGTTTTTCTGCGACTTGAAAGTGGTTAGTGTCTATACCTTGTATAAATATATGTTTGGCCTCTTAAAGACCTTTATAAACAATTTTTCCAACAGCATTAACTTTAAATTGGGACAGGTTTATCAGCATAAGGAACGATTTATTAAATTTCATGACATATTCGAAACATTCCACGTCGGGTTAACGTTCGGTGTGTTTACGGTCGCTTATCTGTTTGTTCACCCCTTCTTGGCGCTGTATACAGAGGGGATGGATGCGGATTATCTGCTTAAATACATGCCATTATTGATGCTCTTGACAGAGGTGCTGGACTGCGGTCGCGTTCCTTTGGCGAACGCCGTTACTTTTGCGGGGCACTTTAAGCAAACACAGTGGCGTTCGATCTTCGAATCGGTCATTAATCTGGCTTCATCCGTGATCCTTGTACAGTTTATGGGGATTTATGGTGTCCTTTTGGGTACGGTCTTGGCTTTGGGCTATCGCGTGGTGGATATGATTATATATGTAAATCGGCGAGTGCTGGATCGAAGCGCTTGGAATTCGGCGATCCTGTGGCTGGGGAATAGTCTTGTGTCAATTGTTGTTATACAGATCTTCCCGATGCTCTCCTTGGATCTGACGAATTACTTTTCTCTGATCGCCTATGCGGCCGCGGTTGCCGTTGTGGTGATCCCGAGTTGTGTTATTGTCAGTTATCTGTTAAAGCCAAGAATCGCAAGGGACGCCTGCGATTTTGCTAAGAGTATATTAAGGAGAAGAAAGAATGGCTGATTTACACAAGGTAATTTTAAGCATCATCGTTCCGGTGTATAATACAGAGAAGTTTTTGAGGGAATGCCTTGACAGTTTGTTGGATCAAGTGGTTGACAAAGCGTTATATGAGATTATTTGTGTCAATGACGGCAGTACGGACGATTCGTTGTCCATATTGTGCGAGTATGAGGCAAATAACCAAAACATATCCGTGTACAGCACCGAGAACAGGGGCGTTTCTTCCGCGAGAAACATCGGGGTCAAAAATGCCAACGGAAAGTATATCTGGTTTGTGGATAGTGATGACTTAATAAAGAAAAATTGTTTGAAACCGCTGATATCTATTTTGAAGAACAACAATTATCCGTTTTTTGTTGTGGACATCGACTATTATCGCGGTCATATAGACACCTGCGAAGAAATTGGTTTTCAAGCAAAAAATGATTTGGTTGTTTCGGACTTTGTCTGTGGCAACATATTTTTGTCCGAGGTAATAAAAAGTAACAATATCCTTTTTGATGAGTCGCTCAAGTATGGTGAAGATACATTGTTTAACTATACCGTATGGATGCATTTATCGGGTGGTGCATTGTTAAACGAAAAACTGTACCACTACCGTGTTCACGATAATTCGGCTACAACGCAAATACGTCATAGCGATGAAAAGTGGTGTCGACGTATATGGGATGCTATAGAAAAGTGTTGTCGTTTTAATGAGTTTATTAAAACAGCAACACCGGAAAAAGCGAAAGAAATACGAAAAAGACGCGATATTGAAACAGAGTGTGTTTTGTATTTGTTGCCGGCTTGCTCCCTTGAATACGCAGAGGTAATGCATAGACTAAAAAGTGAGCGATTGTATCCATACAGATTACAATTTGACGGGATTAAAAACGCAAGGAAAAAGGGTTATAGTAAAAAGAGTGCATTTTTATTTTTGTTGTTCCCAATAGAAATATATTACAAATTATACTACCGTTACAGAAAGCGCAAAAGATAGTATTAACAGTGTTGCAAACAAAAAGCACCAGGCAAAGGATGTGAACACTTATGAACATATTAATCACCGGTGCTGACGGCTTTGTCGGCAAGAACCTCACGGCGGCGCTGCAAAGCATCCGCGACGGCAAGGATAAGACCCATCCTGCCCTCACCATCGACGAGATTTTCACTTACGATATCGACTCCGCGCCCGAGGAACTCGAGCGGTCGTGCGAAAAATGCGACTTCGTCTTTAACCTTGCGGGGGTCAACCGCCCGCAGAACGCGGACGAGTTTATGCAGGGAAATTTCGGCTTCGCCTCGACCCTGCTCGACACCCTCAAAAAGCACCATAACACCTGTCCCGTGATGCTGTCGTCGTCCATTCAGGCAACCCTCATCGGTCGCTACGACAGCGATTACGGCCGCAGTAAAAAGGCGGGGGAGGAGCTCTTCTTCGCCTACGGTGAGGAGACGGGCGCGAAGGTGCTCGTCTACCGCTTCCCCAACCTGTTCGGCAAGTGGTGCCGCCCGAACTACAACTCGGCGGTCGCGACCTTTTGCCATAACATCGCGAACGACCTGCCCATCACGGTCAGCGACCGTGCGGTACAGCTTGAGCTTCTCTACATCGACGATCTCGTCGATGAGATGCTCGCGGCACTCGAGGGGCACGAGCACCGCTGCACCTTCGACGGTGTCGACACGGTGCTGTGCGACGACGGGGCGTATTGCGCCGCGCCGATTACCCACAAGGCGACGCTCGGCGAGATCGTCGATCTGCTGGAGTCGTTCGCGGCGAAGCCGAGAACGCTTATGATGCCCGAGATCCCGCAGGGCTCCTTTGCGAAGAAGCTGTACAGCACGTATCTGTCCTATCTCCCGCACGAAAAGGCGGCGTTCGACCTCAAAATGAACGTTGACGCGCGCGGCAGCTTCACGGAGCTGCTCAAAACCGCAAACTGCGGACAGGTGTCGGTCAACGTCTCGCTTCCCGGTATCACCAAAGGGCAGCACTGGCACCACTCCAAATGGGAGTTCTTCATCGTCGTGAGCGGTCGAGGGCTGATCCAGCAGCGCCGCATCGGCTCGGACGAGGTGCTGAACTTTGAGGTCAGCGGCGACAAGATCGAGGCGGTGCATATGCTGCCCGGGTATACGCATAACATTATTAATCTATCCGACACGGAGAATCTGGTGACGGTGATGTGGGCGAACGAACCGTTCAACCCGAATAAGCCCGACACCTTCTTCGAGCCGGTGGAATAAGAGAAAGGTCAGGAGGTCAAATTTATGCCATTCAGTGTCAACCATCCGATTCTGTACATACTCGTCGGCGTCATCATCGCGGTCGTGCTTGCGCAGTCGGTGTACTTTCTCGTGCGTGCGGTCAGGCGCGCCAAGGAGCTCGGTATCTCCGCTGAGACGGTCAAAAAGACCGTCTCATCGTCGGCAATCTTTACCGTTGCACCCGCCATCTCGATTTTGGTGAGCGTGGTCGCGCTGTCCAAGAGCCTCGGTGTTGCGTTGCCGTGGCTGCGTCTGTCGGTCATCGGCTCAATGAGCTACGAAGTGGTGGCTTCGCAGAACGTGCTCGAGGCGGCGAACGTGGCCGACGGTACGGTGATCACCGATCCGTCCATCTTCCTGTCGGTGGTGTGGGTGATGACTCTCTCCATTGCGGCGGGTCTGGTGCTGGTGCCCTTTATGACCAAGGGCATTCAGAACGGGATGACCAAGATGGGACTGAAGGATAAGAAGTGGAGCGAGATCTTCAATAACGCGATGTTCCTTGGTATGATCTCCGCCTTCCTCGGCTTTGTGTTCTGCGACGTACTGGATGTCACTAAGGGCGACACCTCCTGCCTCATCCCCGTCTGCGTGATGGTATCCAGCGCGGTGATTATGGCGATCTGCGGCCTGTTCGCGACCAAGTTTAAGATCCGCTGGCTGACCGATTACGCGCTGCCGATGAGTCTGGTGGGCGGTATGGCACTCGCTATTCCGTTCACGAATTGGTTAGGTTAAGGGGGTGGACACAATGAAGAAACAAGAATTAACGTACATGGAACGTGTCCACCGCGACGGTCGCGCGTGGGGTATTGTCCTCGGGCTGATGCTGCTCGCGTTCCCCGCGGTGCTCATGGCGGTATTTAATGCCCTGCCCGACTGGGCGTCGCTCGGCAAAGGCCTGCTTGCTACCGCGCCGATGTACTGGGCGGTGGGTATCGTCGAGATCTTCACCTACGTGCCGATGCTCGGTGCGGGCGGCACCTATCTGTCCTTTATCACGGGTAACATCTCCAACCTCAAGCTTCCCTGGGCCATCGACGCGATGGAGCGCGCGGGGGTTAAGGCGAGCGACGAGGAGGGCGAGGTCATCTCGACCATCGCCATTGCGGTGTCCAGCATCGTCACCACCATTATTATCATCATCGGCG
>JAFSGO010000104.1 GCA_017440765.1 Clostridia bacterium | reverse complement strand
CGTGGACGTGCCGTATCTGATGAATTACTACGACAATACGTTCGTCTGCTATTCCTACTCAAAGTCCTTGTCCCTGCCCGGTGAACGCATCGGTTACATAGCCGTATCCCCCTCGATGGAGGAAGCGGGCAATCTGTATCTCACGGTGTGCGGCGCGGGACGCTCGCTCGGTTACGTTTGCGCTCCCAGCTTGTTCCAGCAGGTCATCGCCCGTTGCATCGACGCTAAGGTGAACGTGGACGCCTACAAGGAAAATCGCGATCTTTTGTACGACAACCTTACCGCGTACGGCTACGAATGTGTAAAACCCGACGGCGCCTTCTACCTGTTTGTCAAGGCGCTCGAGGAGGATGCCTACGCGTTCTTTGAGAAAGCCAAAAAGCACGAGATTTTGGTGGTTCCCTGCGACGATTTCGGTGTGGAAGGATACGTTAGAATCGCGTATTGCACCGATCGCGCCAAGGTCGCGGGCGCACTTCCTGCTTTTCAAGCGTTAGCGAGTGAATACGGTTTGTAAGTCTTCACTCGCACAAAACAAAGCACCGTCGACTTTACGTCGACGGTGCTTTGTTAATTATAAGATGTGCCGATGTCCGGTTTCGCCGCAGCAAAATCCTCCTCATCATATCAGACGATTCAAATACACACTTAACAGCAAAATGAACACATATACCGCGTACATATATTTTTTACTCAAAAATCGCTCTGTTTTTTCAAGGGCGTTTTTGCCAAAGATAATATCAAAAGCAAATATCAGTAAATAGATTACGATACACAGAAACAAGGGAACGGATAACACATGATGCCGCACGGCAGAAACAAAGTCAAATTGCAAAATACAGATAAAGGCGCGTGTTAACCCGCAACCAAAGCAAGGAACTCCCAATAACCGATTGATCGGACATAACGACCAGCCGAATACCGTCGTAAAAATATAAAGGAGCCCAAAAAGTATACACCCTGCACCAATAGAGTGCAGGGTATATCTTTTTAATTTTATATTTCTGCTGATCTTATACCAACGGTTGCCCATAGCTATCTCTGAATCCACCCGACAAGATAGCAATCAAGTCGATGATGGTGCCTACCGCGCAAAGTCCGTATGTCAAGAAATGCACAACACCGCTTCCAACCTTTCCGACATACATTCTGTGTAAACCGCCAAATCCCAAAAAACCGATAAGGCAAAGGATGAGAGCCACTGTTTTGCTCTTGCGCGGCGCGCCCATGAAACCGGCGTTCACATTTGCGTTTACATTGGTATTGGCATTGTCGTTCGTATTGGTGATATTGATCGTCGGTTGAGATGCCGCGGCAGAATTTTTCGCTTCGTCCAACACATTGCCGAGATCGTTTTTGCAATACATTCTGCCTTTCACTTCAACAAGGCAGTCTTTGCAAAACGGCTTGCCGCAATAGGCACACATACCTTGTGCTTCTACTTCCGGATGATTGGTACAATTCATTTTTCATTTCCCCCATCTTTTTCTGTTTCTAAAAAATAATTTTTAACCTTGATGAACACATCTTTGGCCAAAAAAATAACCAAAAAGCCCACAACCACACAACTGATGAAACCGCCAATAATGATCACCGGTAACATATTGGAAAAATTCAGGTTTGAAAAATCAAAGATGTCCGTATCAATAGCGCCGAGCAAAAACGCCAGCAATAGGGTGAGTGCTAAACAGATCAACGCCACAAATAGGATAAGAACGATTTTCGTGAAAATTGGTTTTTTACTCAAAATCTCACCTCTTTCGATTTTATGTTATAAACTATAACATATATTTGTAACATTTGTCAAGGCATAATATCGGTGAGGTGATTGTTACATGAAAGAAAAACTCATCATAAATAAAAAGGCCTTGAAGGGTGAAGATGGGTACAAAGTTTTTTCGATCCGTATTAAAGACGAAACCGTTTCCAATTTGGATAAATTAGCAGAACAAACCAACCGTTCGCGAAATGAACTGATCAACATTCTACTCGACTATGCCATAAAAAACAGTGAGGTAAAATAACGAAAAGCACCTGATTCCGTGTAGGAATTCGGGTGCTTTGTTCTTTGCGTTTATATACTTCCGAAACAACGTGGCGGGATGTCGTAGGCGCCGTCTCCTACGAGTTGTACTTCGGTTTGGTGCCTTCTGCAGGGCAAAAAGCAGGCGGTAGTCTTTTGACTACCGCCTGCTTTTATCGGTTTTTTTAGCGTGTGTGTTGCGGATGGTTTTCTTTTTGGGGGCGGGTTTTCGTGCCTGACCGTTTGACGGACGGGTATCCTGCACCAGGCAGTCCTTGCCGCCTCCGATGAGATCGTACCGCCCGTAGCGCTTGAGCGTGCGCAGGACGAGTTCACGGTTTTCGGGCTTGAAATACTGAAGTAGGGCGCGTTGTTCCGCTTTTTCGGCGGGGGTCCTCGCCACGTAGATGGGTTTCATGGTAAGGGGATCCAGCCCCGTATAATACATACACGTGGACACCGTGCCGGGGGTGGGATAAAAATCCTGCACCTGCTCGGGGCGCATGCCTTCCCTTTTCAGAAACACCGACAGCTCGATCGCGTCTTTGAGCGTGCTGCCCGGGTGCGACGACATGAGGTACGGTACCAAGAACTGTTCTTTTGCCTCGCTTTTGGTGAGCTCATAAAACCGTTTTTTGAATTTGAGATAGGTTTCGATGGTGGGTTTGCCCATCGCGGCGAGCACCGCCGCCGAGCAATGCTCGGGGGCGACTGTGAGTTGACCGCTGACGTGATGGCGAACGAGTTCTTTGAAAAACGCCTCGTTCGGATCGGCGATCAAATAGTCGAAACGAATCCCTGAACGGATAAACACCTTTTTGATTTTGGGGAGTGCGCGGATCTTGCGCAGCAGTGCCAGATAATCCGAATGGTCCACCTTGACCTGCGGGCAGATGGTGGGTGCCAAGCATTTGCGATTCGGACACATGCCGTGGGTTTCTTGCTTTTTGCAGGACGGGGAGCGGAAATTCGCGGTGGGACCGCCGACGTCGTGAATGTAACCCTTGAAATCGGGCCGTTCGGTGAGTAGCTTTGCTTCGCGTATCACCGATTCGTGGCTGCGAACGGTCACCTGTCTGCCCTGATGGTACGCGATAGAACAGAAATTGCACGCGCCGAAGCAACCGCGGTTGTGAGCGAGTGAAAACTTGACTTCCTCGATACCGGGAACACCGCCGAGCGGCTCGTAAGAGGGGTGATAGTCCCGCATGAACGGCAGATCGTAGATATGATCCAGTTCGGCGGTGGTAAGCGGCGGCATCGGCGGGTTTTGCACCACAATGACTTTGCCGTGCTTTTGGATGATCGTTCTCCCCCGTACCGCGTCCTGCTCCTCTTGCTGGATCTTGGTGGCGATCGCGTATTGCTTTTTGCCGCTGTCCGTCGGCTCTTTTACCACGTCGTACGACGGACATTCCACCGCGGCGCGCCATTCGTATTCGTTGCTCGGCACTTTGTAGCAGGTGCCGAGGATATCGGTCATGGTGGAAACGGATTCGCCGCTGTTCAGTCGGTTTGCGATCTCGACCGCGTGTTTTTCGCCCATGCCGTACATTAAGAGATCGGCATCCGAATCGACGAGGATGGAGGGGCGCACGCGATCGTCCCAATAATCGTAATGCGCGAAACGGCGGAGCGATGCCTCGAGCCCGCCGATGGCGATCGGAATATCACCGTACAGTTCACGTATCTTTTGGGAATACACGATCACCGCGCGGTCAGGTCGCGCACCGGCTTTACCGCCCGCGGTGTACGCGTCGTCACTGCGCCGTCTTTTAGCGGCGGTGTAATGCGCCACCATGGAATCAATGTTGCCCGAGTTGACAAAGAACGCCAGACGCGGTCTGCCGAATTGTTTAAAATCCGCGTCGCTTTTCGGTTGGGAGAGGATGCAGACGGAATACCCCGCATCTTCCAGCACGCGCGAGATGATGGCGGTGCCGAAGCTGGGGTGATCCACGTATGCGTCACCCGTGACCAAGACGATATCCGGTTGTGCGATACCCGCTTTTTGCATTTCGCGGGCGCTTAACGGTAAAAACGGCATAACGGCTCTCCCCATTCATGATAGTGCTATTGTATCACGGAAAGCGTTTCTTGACAATAAGCAAACGTGACTTGACAAATTTGATACTTCGTGATACGATGTATAACGTAACGGGAGGTATGGTATGGATATTCAGTTGAAACGTGGTCTGTTGGACGTGTGCGTTTTAGCGGCGATCAAAGACGAGGATTCCTACGGGTATAAGATCATCAAAGATTTAAAGCCGTACGTGGAGTTGTCCGAATCGACTTTGTATACCATCTTAAAGCGCCTGGAAACTGCCAACATGTTGACCGTTCGTACCGCCGAACACGGCGGCCGACTTCGGAAATATTATCACATTACGAATGTGGGGCTGCACCGCATCGACGTGTTTAAGAACGAATGGAGCGAGATCGTATCGATTTACCGCTTCGTAACGAAGGAGGATGAGCCGCGTGAATAAACAAGAGTTTCTTACTCAGCTTCGGCAAGAGTTGTCGGGGCTTTCGAGAGAAGATATAGAAGAACGCCTTACTTTTTATCGTGAAATGATCGACGATCGCACGGAGGAGGGGCTTTCGGAGGAGGAAGCCGTGGCGGCAGTGGGGTGCCCAAAAGAGATCGCCCGCCAAATACTTGCCGATGCACCGAAAAAAGCGGATTCCAAGCGGCGACTGAAAACAGGCGAAATCGTCTTGTTGGTATTGGGCGCGCCGCTGTGGCTGGCGCTCGGGATCGCGGCGGTTGCCGTTATCCTTTCGCTTTACGTGTCGCTTTGGTCGATCGTGATTTCGCTGTGGGCGGTGTTCGGCTCGTTGATTGCTTGTGCGTTCGCCGGGGCACTTGCGGGCCTTGGCTTTGCGCTGGGCGGATACACGTTTTCGGGAGTTGCCATGATTGCCGCCGGCATCGTTTGCGCGGGGTTATCCATCTTCACCTACTACGGATGTAAGGCGGCAACCAAGGGCTTGGTAATGCTGACAAAACGCTGTTTTGTAAAGAAAGAGGGTGTCGCGCAATGAGCAAAGGAACAAAAGGTTGGCTGATTGCGGCCGGTTGCCTTGTATTGATCGGATGCATGCTGTTTGGAGGGGCTATGACGGCTCTTAATTGGGATTTTACGAAGCTTTCAACGGGTAAATATGAAACCAACGTGTACAATATAACAGATGACTTCCGCAGTATATCCGTCCAAACGGATACCGCCGATTTGGTGTTTGCCGTATCCGAAGACGAAACGTGCAGCGTTTCGTGCTATGAAAATGAAAAGGCGAAGTACACGGTCAGCGTAGAAGACGATACGCTTATTATCAAGCTTGAAAATAAAAAAGCGTGGTATGAGTACATTGGTATCAATTTTAGCTCACCGAAGATCACGGTTTCGCTGCCAAAAGCGGAATATGCCTCTCTGCTTGTTCGCGGAAGCACCGGTGACCTTACCGTACCGAACGCTTTTACATTTGAGAGCATTGACGTATCGCTGAACACCGGTACGGTTGAGGCGTTCGCCTCTGCCACGGGGCTTGTGAAAGTGAAAGCAAGCACGGGAAATATCAAACTGGAAAACCTGACGGCAGGAGCGCTGGATCTTTCGGTTTCGACGGGTCGGATTACCATGTCAAACGTTACCTGTAAAGAAGATATAACGTTCTGCGTTTCCACCGGAAAAAGCATTCTTTCACACGTGAAATGCAACAGTTTAACCACCGATGGGGACACGGGCGATCTAACGCTGGCAGACGTGATCGCCGAAAAAACGCTCACCGCCGAACGAACGACGGGTGACGTGCGATTGGAGGATGTGGATGCCTCTGATATCGTCATTAAAACGGACACCGGCGACGTTACGGGGAATTTGCGTTCCGCCAAGGTGTTTATTACGCAAACGGATACCGGTCGCATGGACGTACCGAAGACCATGACCGGCGGTAGGTGTGAGATCACCACCGACACGGGCGATATTAAACTGCAAATACGATAAGATCACGAGGGGCGTGCAAGCGCCCCTCGTTTTTCATGGTCGAATGCTGTCGGGCGGTTTCTTTGAGAGGGGCTTGCTATTTGGATGGAGGATTTGGTATAATAGTTATATCGAAAGGTGGTGCCCCTTATGGCAAAACGTAAACTCCCGATTTTAAACGTGGATCCGTATTTGGAACCGTATGCGGACGACCTGCGGTTGCGCATGGAACTCATTTCCCAAAAGAAAGCGGAGATCGGCGAACTGACGGAGTTTGCGAACGGCCACCGCTATTTTGGATTTCACCGTACGGAAAACGGATGGGTATACCGCGAATGGGCGCCCGCTGCGGATGCGTTATATCTGACAGGTGATTTTAACAACTGGGATACTGCCGCCTGCCCGATGACGCGGCTGGAAAACGGTGTGTTTGAGGTGCAGGTGGACAACCTGTGCGTGGGGCAAAAGGTGCAGACCATCGTGTGGCACAAAGGACAGATGCTCCGCCGTATCCCCTTGTATGCCACGCGGGTGGTGCAGGATCCCGTGACGGTTTTATGGTGTGCGGAGGTGGAAGATACCTTTGCTCCCTACCCCTGGACCGACGAGGGATTTGCACCGCCGAAAACGCCGTTTATCTACGAATGCCATATCGGCATGGCCGAAGAAAAAGGTGCGGTGGGCACCTACCGTGAGTTTACCGAAAACATCCTGCCGCGCATCAAAGCGGCGGGCTACAACACGATCCAGATCATGGCGATCATGGAGCATCCGTACTACGGCTCGTTTGGGTATCAGGTATCGAATTTCTTCGCCGCTTCCTCCCGCTACGGGACAAGCAGCGAACTGAAAGCACTGATTAACACCGCGCACGAGATGGGGATCGCGGTGCTGTTAGACGTCGTTCACTCTCACGCAGTGAGCAACACGAGCGAGGGGCTTAACGAGTTTGACGGCACGGTATACCAATTCTTTCACGCGGGCGGGCGCGGCGATCACAGCGCGTGGGGCACCAAATTGTTTAACTACGGTAAAAACGAGGTGCTGCATTTCCTGTTATCCAATCTGCGGTACTGGATGGAGGTCTTCCATTTTGACGGATTCCGCTTTGACGGCGTGACCTCGATGCTGTACCACGACCACGGACTCGGCAGTGCGTTCACCGATTACAGCATGTATTTTTCGCTCAACACCGACGTGGAGGCGGTCACGTATCTGGCGCTTGCCAACGAGCTCGTTCACACGCTCAACCCTAAAGCGATCACGATCGCAGAGGATATGTCGGGTATGCCGGGTATGTGCTTACCCACTCGCGACGGCGGGATCGGGTTTGATTATCGGTTGTCGATGGGTGTGCCGGATCTGTGGATCAAACTGCTCAAAGAGGTGTCGGACGAGCACTGGAGTATGGGGCAGTTGTGGTATGAGCTGACCAATCGCCGCCCGAAAGAGAAAAACATCGGTTATTGTGAATCGCACGATCAGGCGCTGGTTGGTGATAAGACCATTATGTTCCGCTTGTGCGATGCCGAGATGTATACGCACATGCAGAAATTCGGCGGGAGCCCGATCGTTGACCGCGGCATCGCGCTGCACAAAATGATCCGCTTGCTAACCGCCTCTCTCAGCGGTGAGGGGTATCTGAATTTCATGGGTAACGAGTTCGGGCATCCCGAATGGATCGATTTCCCGCGTGAGGGCAACGGGTGGAGTTATCATTATTGCCGCCGTCAATGGAGTTTGCTGGACAATCCCGATCTGCGGTATCGCGAGCTCGGAGATTTTGACAAGGCGATGCTTCGGCTCTTACAGCGCGAAAAAGCGCTTTCAAAGCCGTCGGTTTGCCTAACCGTGCACGAGGACGACAAGGTGCAGATCTTTGAGAAAGGGAATCTCGTCTTTGCGTTCAATTTCCACCCTGAAAAGTCGTTCGACGGGTATCCGATTCGGGTGAGCAAGTCCGGCAACTACAAGGTGCTGTTATCCTCGGACGACGGCATGTTCGGCGGGTTTGACCGTGTGGACAAGTCGGTGCGGTACACGGCTCAAGAAGACGGTTTTCGGTGTTATCTGCCCAATCGCACGGCAATCGTGTTCAAGAAAATGAAATAACCGTGTGGCTTTGCCACACGGTTTTTTTATACTCTGTCGATAACGGCATCTAAATTTTCGTCGGAATATTCGATCTCGGCGGAATACAAACGGCAGATCTCACCAAGTTCCTCTTCCTCCGCGCCCTCGGCGAGTGTGAGGATCAGCGCCGCCGCGTGTGCGGCAAAGCGGGGATGCGCGTGGCGAAAGACAAAATACGCGGTCAGCCGTTCCCACAAAACGCCCCGTTCCTCGGTAAATGACGAACAAACACCGAGTTTGTCAAGATAGGCATCCCACGCGGGGTCCAGACGCTCAAGCGAGCGGTAAAGAGCCGCCCAGTCGGCAGGGGTGCGGGTATCCGAAAAGGGCGGTACGGCGGTATCAACTTCTACGGTAGCACCGGTGTCGGCATTGATAAAGCGAACGGGGCTGTCCAATATCAGACGGCACGCCGCCTCACAGCAAAGACCCAGCCCCAACCGCAGATCGTCACCGATATAGGTGCGAAAACGCGGGTGATCGGTGCAAATGTCACACAAAGCATCCTCACCGAGCGTGCAGATGATATCGCAAAGCCCCCGCTCGTTTAAGAACACGCAACGGTCGTGTTTATCCAACCGAAAGCACGGCCGGTCTTCGTGAACGATGCCGTCGCGCAGGCGGTTGCCGAAATCACCCTTTACCGCGGTGTACCGTGAATAGGTGTCGGGGTCAATATCGATCTCCCAACCGATGCAGCAGTTGTGACGGCAACGGTCGGCAAGGCAATGAAACGCCCGGTAATACGCGGGTATGATCGTCATGGTATCAGGTCTTTTTGGTGAGGGTGCGGATGTCCTTCTCATCACCCAACACCAACACGTGGTCGGTATCTTCAAAACGGCGGGTCATATCGGCAAGCTGAAGATCACTGCCGCTCCGCACCG
This sequence comes from Clostridia bacterium, assembly GCA_017440765.1. Classification (GTDB taxonomy): domain Bacteria; phylum Bacillota; class Clostridia; order Oscillospirales; family Acutalibacteraceae; genus RGIG3009. The sequence continues at coordinate 511 of JAFSGO010000104.1, read as the reverse complement.
CCAAAATATTAACCCCGTGAACACGACGAACGTCGAGTTCGGGGATGGTTTTGCCTACCCACGTTTTGGGAACGGCTGTTTCATACACGGCGATATGCTCGGACAGTTTATAATAGTCGAACACGTTGCGGCCGCTGTACTGAACAGCCAATTTATAGGCAAGATCCTTTTCGGGATATACCACCGCATCGGCACCGTTGCGCAGCAGGAATTTTTCTTGGATCTTGGTGCTTGCCTTGCTGATGACCGTTTTGGCGCCCAGATCCTTGAGCAAGCTGGTGATCTCCAAACTGCTTTGGAAATCGCTGCCGATACACACAAAGCACATATCAAAGCTGTTGACCGATAAGCTTTTGAGCACCTCTTCGTTTTTGCAGTCCGCGATCTTGGCAAGGGCGACCTCACCGCTCATGCGGCTGATGATCTCCTCGCTTTGGTCCACGATCATAACGTCGTTGCCGAGTTCGGTCAGTTTGCGGCTCAAATGCTGGCCGAAACGACCCATGCCGAT
>JAFSGO010000103.1 GCA_017440765.1 Clostridia bacterium | reverse complement strand
TGCGTGAGAAGATCGTTTTTGTGAACAAACAGAAATAAGCGTTTTCTCCGTTGCATAGAGATGTAAACGGAGGGGATTCTTTTGAGATCAGCACTTGTGGATATGGCGATCGTCATTGCCTGTGCGGCGGTGGCGATGGTAACGGCGTTGGGCGTAACCGAACGGCGAGGCGTTTTAACTTGTGTGAGCATCTCACCGCACGTTTTGGTTGATGCCGGTCACGGCGGAGCAGACGGCGGAGCCGAGGGCGCCGACGGCACCTTGGAAAAGGACATCAATTTAGCGATCGCGCGTCCCCTCGGTGACCTGCTGCGGGTGATGGGATATGCCGTTTCATATACCCGCACCGAGGATACGATGGTGAATGCGGCGGGGGATACGCTGCGGGAACGAAAAGTCAGCGATATGAAAAACCGCTTGGCGATGATCGAGCAGGCGGATATGACGATCAGTATCCATCAAAACAAATTTCCGCAAACACGGTACAACGGCACACAGGTGTTTTACGGCACCGGCTCCGAGGACAGCCCCGTGTTAGCGGCGGCGATTCGAGAATCGGTAATTGCCCTACTGCAGCCAACCAACACCCGCGAACTGAAAAAGGGTGACGGCAGCGTGTATTTGTTAAAGCATGCCACACGGCCGCTCGTGCTTGTGGAATGCGGTTTCTTATCAAACGAACCGGAGCGCGAAAAGTTAAAAACCCGCGAATATCAGCTTCAGATGGCGTTCGCAATCGCGGCGGGCGCCTTGGGAGGATAGTAACATGGCAGGAAAGCAAAAAAGCGTATACGTTTGCGCGGAATGCGGCGGACAGTTCCCGAAATGGTCGGGCAAATGTCCGCTGTGCGGCGAGTGGAACACCATTGAGGAGGAGATCGTAACGGTACAGCGCGCCGGTGCGGCGTCTGTTCGTCGTGCCGAGATCACCACCATGGACGGTATTGATACGGGGGCAGAGACCCGTTACCTTACCGGCATCGGGGAGCTTGACCGCGTACTGGGCGGCGGTATCGTGCCGGGTGGGCTGATGTTGATCGGCGGTGATCCCGGTATCGGCAAATCCACGTTGCTTTTGCAGATCTGCGGTCATTTGAGCGAAAAATTCCGTATTCTGTACGTCTCCGGTGAGGAATCGGCACGGCAGATCAAATTGCGTGCCGAGCGGCTCTCGGTCGGCGGAGAAAACCTGCTGTTGCTTTGTGAAACCGATATGGACGCCGTTTTGGAGGCGATCCGCGCAGAAAAACCGGACGTTGTCATTGTAGACTCGATCCAAACGGTCAGCTTATCGGAAGTGGCGTCTTCACCAGGCAGCGTTACGCAGGTGCGCGAATGTGCATCCGCGCTGATGCGGGAAGCGAAGCAAAACGATATTCCAATCTTCGTTGTCGGTCACGTCAACAAGGACGGCGCCATTGCCGGCCCGAAGGTAATGGAACATATCGTGGATTGCGTGTTATATTTTGAAGGCGATCCGCACAGCAATTATCGCATGCTCCGCTGCGCGAAAAACCGATACGGCTCCACGAATGAGATCGGCGTGTTTGAAATGCAGGATATCGGCTTGTGTGAGGTGGAAAACCCCTCCATGATGCTGTTATCCGGCCGCCCCAAAAACGTCAGCGGCACCTGCGTTGCTTGCGTGATGGAGGGAACGCGACCGTTGCTTGCGGAGGTGCAGGGCTTGGTGTCCCCCACCGGTTTCGGCAATCCGCGTCGTATGTCCACCGGTTTTGACGGCAATCGCTTGGCGTTGCTGCTCGCGGTGCTGGAAAAGCGGGCGGGATATTTTTTCTCGAGTTTGGATACGTATCTTAACGTGGTCGGCGGTCTGCGGTTGGACGAGCCGGCGGCGGATCTGCCGGTAGCACTTGCGCTTATTTCCGGTTTAAAGGACAAACCCATGGATGAGGGCGTGGTCGCTTTCGGTGAGATCGGTCTGGCGGGTGAATTGCGGGCGGTATCCAGTGCCGAGCAGCGTATTGCGGAGGCGGCACGGCTTGGGTTTACGCGCATTATCGTGCCGGCACACACCTTAAAAACGCTGCACGGCAGTTACCCGATCGAGGTGATCGGCGCCGCCACGGTGCGCGAAGCATACGAAAAACTATAAACAAAAAATTCAAAGCGAAAGCGGTTAACCGCTTTCGCTTTTTTGTTGTTATAATTTGAGGTTTCCTTCAAAGAATAGCAAGTGAAAAGGGAGGAAGCAACATGAAAAAATACGTATGGCTGGTGCTTGGCACCGGTCTTGCCGTTGCCGCAATTTTCGGCATAAAAGCGTGGACAACCAAGGAGGAAATACCGGTCACTCTGATGACGATCGAGCCGCAAACCGTACAACAAACGGTGAACTGCACCGGCAAGGTGGAGGCGAGTGAAAGTCAGGCGGTGTACGTTGAGATTCCGTGCGTTGCCAAAGAGATCTACGTGAAGGAAGGACAAACGGTCAAGCGGGGTGACGCGCTGTTTTCGGTCGATGCGGAGGCGACGCGTGAGGCGCTCTCGCAATTCGCGGGGTCGTTACCGAATGGAATATCGGATATCACCGATACGCAGGTGACCGCTCCGGTGTCCGGTGTCGTTGCTTCCCTCAGCGTGCGGGAGGGGGAAGTCACCGATCATACGCAGCCCTGTGCGACGATCACGTCCGGCGAGGGGAAGCAGATCGCGGTGGCGATTCGTGAACGCTTTTTGCCGCAGGTACAGATCGGGCAAAAGGTGATCGTTACGGGGGTGGCCTTTTCCGAAGAACAGTACCTCGGTACGTTGACCTCCCTTGCTGCTTCGGCGCATCAGGAATACCTCGGTACGGTCTCGGAAACGGTGGTGGATGCGGTCGTTTCACTGGATGAGGGAGTCGTAGACGACTCGTTGCGAACGGGACTCAACGCGAAAGCGGAAATCGTGACACAGACCGCCGAGGACGTGTTGCTCGTCCCATACGAGTGTCTTGTGCAAAACGAACAAGGAGAGGACTGCGTGTATGTGTATCGGGAAAACGGGGTTGCCGAGCGGCAGCCGATCGAGGTGGCAGACGAATATGCCGACGGAGTTTTGGTGGTGTCCGGCATATCGGCGGGCGAACGGGTGGTACAGACTCCGGAAGCCCTATCCGGAGCGCGCGTCCGTGTGCGAGCGGGGTAAGCAATGGAACTGATTAGAAATGCCCTGCGCCAGCTGTTGCGCAAACGTGGAAGAACGTTGCTTACGGTTGGCGGTATCGCGGTCGGTGTGATGATGGTGTCTATCGTGACGGTGGTCGGTAACGTCGGGCGCGCGTTCGTGGACGAGGAATTGGACAGCATGGGTGTCAGCGGGTTGTCGGTCATGGCGCTGACAACGGATACGATGCTAAGTGAAGAGGCGTTACGGGAAATACGCGACTTGTCGCAGGTGTCCTCCGCGATGCCGCTGATGTTACAGATCAACAGTATATCTACGCCGCGCGGCAACAGCGACTCGGTGTTGTGCGGCATTGACGCGGGCGCCAGCCAAGTGATCTCGCTGACGTTACGTTACGGTCGCATGATCGCCGCCGGTGACGTGGCGGCTTCGGCTCCCGTGTGCGTGTTGGACGAAGCGGCGGCAAAGGCCGCATACGGCAGAGAAGCCGTGGTGGGAAAAACCGTCACGGTAACCGTCGGCCAACTGACGCAAGAATTGACGGTGATCGGTGTTACGCAAACCGGCAGCAGTTTATTACAGAGCGTTACTTCGATGATTCCCGGCATGGTATATCTGCCGTATACCACGCTGCAACAGCTCACGGGGCGGCAGACCTTTGACCAGATCGCGGTGCGCACGGTCAGCAGCGACGTTACCGACCAAACGGGGGAGCGGATCAAGCGCGTGCTGGATCGCTTGTATGAAGGCAACGCGCCGTTTCGCACCGATAACCTTGCCGCACAAAAGGATCGGCTTGGCCGCCTGGTGGATATCGTCGCGGGTGTGTTAACGGTGCTCAGCGGGGTTTCCCTCGTGGTGTCGGGCTTCGGCATTATGACGGTGATGCTGTCTTCGGTGAGTGAGCGCACGCGGGAGATCGGCGTTAAAAAAGCCATCGGTGCCACGCAAAACCGCATTTTGGCGGAGTTTTTGGCAGAAGCGGTGTTGCTTTCCTGTGCCGGTGCGATCGTCGGGATGCTGCCGGCTGGGGTGCTGTTGCTGATTTTGAAAACGACGGTGGCACCGTCGGTGTTTTTGTCGCTTGCGGCCTTTTCGGTGCTTGTGGGAGTGGTGTTCGGCGTCTATCCGGCGTACAAGGCATCCAAACTGCCCCCGGTGGAAGCTTTGCGCAGTGAATGACAAATAAAGACTTTTCACAGCGGGGAAAGTGTGGTATACTACTGTATTATAGTTTAAAACAGACGGAGGTCTGCGCATGAAAACCGAAAACCGCTTGCTCGGGGCGGGTGTTCACAGCTTGCTGATTCCCGATGAACGATTTAAAACCTCACAACTGACGGTGGCACTTCTGATGCCGCTTAACAAGGAAACGGTGGAGCAGTATGCTCTGTTGCCGCGGCTTTTGATCCGCGGCTGTGCGGCGTATCCCGATTTTACGGCGTTGCATCGGCGCTTGAATCAGTTGTACGGTGCGGCGGTAACGGGGGATGTTGCCCGTGTCGGCGAAACGCAGGTCTTGGTTCTCACCGCCGAATGCACGAGTGACCGTTATGCGATGAGCGGTGAACAGCTGACTGCTGCGTGTGCGGAGCTTCTTTCTGAAATGCTGTTCCGTCCGGCGCTTGCAGACGGTGTGTTTCGCGCCGAGGACGTGGAAACGGAACGGCGGTGTTTGGCGGAAGAGGTGCGCGCCGAGATCAACGAAAAGCGGTGGTACGCGCGCCGTCAGGCAGAACGGCTCTTATGCCCCGATGAGGCATACGGCGTCGGCCGTTACGGCGATGCCGCGGTGATCGAATCGCTGACGCCGGAGGTGGTGACCGCTGCATGGCAGCGCGTGTTGCGGGAGGCGTCGATACAGTTGATCCTGCAGAGCGATCGCGCCTTGCCGGAAGTGGAAGAGACCTTGTGCCGCGGGTTTGTTGCTGTCAGCGGCAGAAAGCCGGTAGTGTGTCATACCGATACCGTTACCCGCTTGCCGGAATTCCGTCGGCAGGTGGAGCGCATGGAAGTCGGGCAGTCTAAGCTCGTTTTGGGTTTTCGTGCGGGTTGTGCCGAGCCGGAGACGGGCGTTAATGCCACACGGCTGATGAACGCGTTGCTTGGCGGTACGGCGACCTCGCTGTTGTTTAAAAACGTTCGTGAAAAGTTGAGTCTTTGCTATTATTGTTCGTCGGTGTACGACCGCATGAAGGGCGTTTTGCTTGTGCAAAGCGGCGTGGACGAGCAAAATGCCGAACGTGCCGAAACGGAGATCTTAGCACAGCTGGAAGCGATTCGCCGCGGTGACTTTACCGATGAAGAGTTGGAGGCGGCGCGCCGCAGTATCGTGCAGAGTTTTGAAGCGGTAAACGATTCACAAAGCGCCAGATCGGCCTGGTACGTGTCGCAGGCCGCGCTTGAACAACCCACCACGCCCGAAAAAACAAGAGAAGAGATCGAAGCGGTCACACGCGAAGAGGTGATCGCTGCCGCCAAGCGGGTGCGGTACGAGTGTGCTTATTTGTTGGCACAAAAAGGGGGGACGGCAGATGAGTAAGTGGACGGAGTACACCTGTTTGCACACGGGCGAGCGGTGCTATTATATGCGACACGCTTCGGGTCTGCCGATCTACGTGTGGCCGAAAGAGGGCTACGTTTCCTCGTATGCGGTGTTTGCTACCGATTACGGCGCGATCGATACGGCTTATATCGATCCCGAAACCGGAAAAACGGTTGAATTGCCGGCGGGTATTGCACATTATTTAGAGCATAAGCTGTTTGAAAACGAGGAATGCGATGCGTTTGAGCGGTACGCGAAAACCGGTGCCAACGCGAACGCGTATACGTCTTTTGACCATACCGCTTATCTGTTTTCTTGTACGCAGAACCTGACGGAGTCGCTGGAGATCTTGTTGGATTTCGTACAGGATCCGTATTTTACCGAGCAAACAGTGGAAAAAGAACGCGGCATCATCGGCCAGGAGATCCGCATGTGTGAGGATTCGCCGTCGCGCACGGTGTTTTGTAACTTGCTGACGGCGCTGTATCATCGCCACCCGGTAAGGATCGATATTGCAGGAACGGTAGATTCCATTGCCGAGATCACACCGGAGTTGTTATACGGATGCTACGAGAGCTTTTATGACCTGCAAAACATGGTGTTGTCGGTTTCCGGCAACGTCACCTGCGAGCAGGTGGAGGAGGTCGCTGATCGTCTGCTCAAACCGTCACGGGGCAACGTACCGCCGCGTGCACCGGTGGTTGAGCCGCACACGGCGGCGCAGGCGCGCATTGAAGTGCGTATGCCGGTAGCTGAGCCGTTGTTCTATTTGGGATATAAAGTACCGCTTGACGGTATGAAAAGTGAGTCGCCGCAAGCGTTGGCGGCGGCAGAAGTGCTGCAGGAGATACTCGGCGGTCGCGCGAACCCCTTATATGCCGATCTGATGCGGCGCGGACTTATCAACGCGTCGTTCGGTTTGGAATATTTTGATGGACCCGGTTATGGTGTCTGGATTTTGGGCGGTGAATCAAAAGATCCCGAAGCGGTGTGCGAAGCGTTCCGCGCTGAGATTGTTCGCTTAAAGCGAGAGGGCGTCACGAGCGAGGAGTTCGAGGCGGCGCGCAACGCGGTGTACGGCCGTTTGGTGTCACAGTTTGACAACGTGGAGTCGTGCGGCGATCTGGTGCTGGAAGCGCACTTTGCCGAGCGCTCACCTTTTGCTGCGTTGGACGCGGTTGCTTCACTGGACGTTGAAGCGGTGTATGAGCGGATCGAGCGTGATTTTGCGGAAGACGCGTCGGCGCTTTCACTTGTGTTGCCGTTGGAACAGAAAGGATGAGTAAAATGGATTCGTACGTGTCGTTTCCGAAATTGGGATGGACCATTCCGCTGGAGGAAGAGATTTTCTCCATTCCCTTTTTCAACACTGAAATCAGCGTGCGGTGGTACGGTCTGCTGATCGCCGTTGGCTTTTTGCTTGCAACTTTATATGGGTTTCGTAACGCCAAGCGCTTTGGCATTGAAAAAGACCCCATGTTGGACGTTGTGCTGACGTGTGTGGTGATGGCGTTTATCGGGGCACGGTTGTATTACGTCTTTTTCTCGGACGATCGGGCGCAGTATTTGGCAAATCCGATCACGATTTTGTACGTCTGGCAAGGCGGGCTTGCTATCTACGGCGGTGTGATCGGCGCGTTTGTGACGGGACTTTGGATGTGCCCGCTGCGCAAGGTGGACACATTGCGGATGTTTGATATTGCTTCCATTGGGTTTTTGATTGGACAAGCGATCGGCAGATGGGGCAATTTCTTTAACCAAGAAGCGTTCGGCGGCAACACGGAGTTGCCGTGGGGTATGTCGGGCAGTTGGATCTCCAGCACCGCCAACCCGCTGGCGGGTGTCGGGTACGATCCCGCTGTTCCGGTACATCCTACCTTCTTATATGAATCACTCTGGTGTGTTCTTGGTTTTGTGCTGTTACATATTGTGTCTCGCAAGGCCTATCAGTTCAGAGGGCAGCTGTTTGCCATGTATATTATGTGGTACGGCACCGGCCGTTTCTTCATCGAATTGTTGCGCACCGACAGCTTGTATTTGTTTACCATGAAAGTGTCGTGTTTGGTGGCGTTGTTATCCGTGCTTGGTGGTGCAATTTTGTTTTTCGTTTTTAAAAACCTGGAGAGCCACCGTGCCGAAGCGATAGACGATGAGGTGACGATTCCTCTTGCTGACCCGCAGTTAGTGGTGCGCGCGGCGGAGTCGGAAGAAAAAGAAGTTGTTGAGGAGGATACCCATGGCGAACAAAATTGACGGAAAAGCAATTTCTGCTGCAGTGCGGCAAGATTTGGCGAAAGAGGTTGAAGAACTAAAAGCGGCGGGCACGACGCCGGGGCTGGCGGTTATCATTGTGGGTGACGATCCGGCTTCCCGCGTTTACGTGAACAATAAAAAGAAGGGCTGTGCCGAGATCGGCGTGTATTCCGAAGAGATCGCGCTGCCTGCCGCCACCACGCAAGAGGAGCTGCTTCGACATGTTGAGGCGCTCAACGCGCGAGACGATATCGACGGTATCTTGTGTCAGTTGCCGTTGCCGTCGCATCTGGACGACAAGGCGGTGATCGCTGCCATTGCACCGCACAAAGATGTGGATGCTTTCCATGCGGCAAACGTGGGACACATTATGATCGGTGATTATTCGTTTCTGCCTTGTACCCCTGCAGGCGTGATGGAATTGTTACACCGCAGCGGCATCTCGGTGGAGGGCAAGGAGTGCGTGGTGATCGGCCGCAGCAACATTGTCGGCAAGCCGATGGCAATGCTCTTGTTGCACGAAAATGCGACCGTTACGATCTGTCATTCCCGCACGCGCGAGCTCAAAGAGGTTTGCCGCCGCGCCGACGTGCTGGTTGCGGCAGTGGGAAAGGCCGGATTCGTGACCCCCGACATGGTGAAGCCGGGCGCTACCGTCATTGATGTTGGTATGAACCGTAACGCCGAAGGGAAGTTGTGCGGTGACGTTGATCCGGCCGTAGACGAAGTTGCCGGCTATCTCACTCCCGTTCCCGGCGGTGTCGGACCCATGACGATCGCCATGCTGCTGAAAAACACCGTGACGGCCGCGAAACGGCGTGCAAAAAACGAAAAATAAAAAACCGAACAAATTTTCGTTTTTTGGTTGACTTTTGGGAAATCGGCTGTTATAATGACACTAAAGAAACAAATGTTCGGGTTTTTCCGAACGGCGAAAAAGGAGTTTTCGGTATGATCTTCAGTGTTGTTACAGCCTCCGTGTTCGGCGCGGTAAGTTTATATATGATGGTGGCAGCCAAATGCGCGGTTACCCGTCGTATGGCGTGGATCCCGCTGTCGATGGCGGCTATGGAACTTGCCATGTGCGGCGTTTTGGCGATGGGGGAATACCCTGTGCTGACCGTTATTTTGATGTTGTGCCGCTTGACGGTGCTTTCCTGCTGCGCGCTGTCAATGAAGCGCGATGCGGCCGTGGTGCGTAACCGCCGTCGCCGCCGCGAGGTGTGGCGCCGCGTGGCGTACGATATGACTGCCGAGTTGCAGACTTCGCCTGCCAGACGTTGCGCATAACGCTGTTTTTATTACAAAAGAGCCGCTCGATCATGTGATCGGGCGGCTCTTTCTGTTTGCTCTGTCAAAGGGTTGCTTTTACTTATGCCGCCTTTGTCGGGCGGAGAATCGTGTCGCAAATATGGTGGTTTTGCGGTGCTTGCCGAAGAGAAAAATACCACTTTTTGTATGCCGAAAAAAGTGATACAAATTCGCATAAATGGGTTGATTTTTTCTGTAAAAGGGGGTATAATATAGTCACTGTGGTGCAAAGTGGTGCAAAGTGGTGATTTTCCACATTTTCCACCGAGTTTTCCACAGTCGCTCAAAATACAAAACGGAGAATGCAGGATGTTATACGGAAGATTCCAACATAATATCGACGCAAAAGGCCGGTTGTTTGTACCTGCCAAGTTGCGTGACAAGCTGGGCAGTTTGTTTATTGCCGCGGCCGTCATGGATCATTGCGTTTGTCTGTATTCGATGGATGAGTGGGAAAAGCTGCAGGAAGGGCTTGCACAAAAGCCCATGACGCAGGCGCGCAAGCTGCAGCGGTACTTATCGGCGAATGCCGTGGACGTGCAGGTGGATGCTCAGGGCCGCATCTTGCTTCCCCGCCATCTGCTGGAATATGCCGGTCTTGAAAAAGAGGCGCTGGTGATCGGCGCCGGCAACCGTGCCGAAGTGTGGAACCCGGCCGCATACGAAGCGGATATTGATAACATGACTTCCGAGGAAGTCGAGGCGGAATTCGCCGAGCTTGGCTTCTGATATGAAAGAATTACAACCAACCGGCGAATACCATTTGCCGGTGTTGCCAAAAGAAACGATAGAGGCGTTAAACGTTCAGCCAAACGGCACGTATCTCGACGGTACGGCGGGCGGCGGCGGGCACTCGTTCTTGATTGCTTCGCGGCTTAAAGGCGGGCGGCTGATCTCGCTGGATCAGGATCCGGATGCGATCAAAGCGGCGTCCGAACGACTTGCCGACTTGCCGGCGACCGTGGTGCGGCGGAACTTCCGATACATGGACGAGGTGCTGCGTGAGCAACAGATCGATCGCGTGGACGGTATCTTGCTGGACATCGGCGTTTCCTCCCATCAGTTGGATGAACCCGAACGCGGGTTTTCGTATCATACCGACGCGCCGCTTGATATGCGCATGAGTCAAGAAGGTGTGACGGCGGCGGATCTGATCCGAGAACTTTCCGAGCAAGAACTTGCGGATATCTTCTTCCGTTTTGGTGAAGAAAAGTTTTCCCGCCCCATTGCGCGCGCGATCGTCGCGGCGCGGTCGGAACAGCCGATCGAAACCACGGTACAGCTTGCCGAACTTATCAAAGGTGCCGTTCCGGCGGCGGTTCGTCGGGACGGACATCCCGCACGTAAGGTGTTTCAGGCACTTAGAATTGCCGTGAATGCCGAGCTCGATTGCTTGTCGGAAGCGCTGGATATTGCGTTTGACAGTTTACGGGAAGGCGGCCGCTTAGCGGTCATCACCTTCCATTCGTTAGAAGACCGAATCGTCAAGCAGCGTTTTGCGGCGTTTTGCAAGGGCTGTGAATGTCCGTCGGAATTCCCGGTGTGTGTTTGCGGACGTACACCGGCAGGACGGCTCGTGACGAAAAAACCGATTGAGGCCTCTGCAGAGGAATTGGAGAAAAACCCGCGCAGCCGCAGCGCCAAGCTGCGTTGCATCGAAAAGCTCCACGAGCGATACGTATAAGGTAAAAGTTAGGCAGAAAGGAGAGAGCACGATGGCAACTTACGGATCCGAAGCATACGATTTATCCATGTACGAGCCGAAGGCGAAGATCAGAGCTCTCCCCGGCAAAAAAGCGACAAAAGCGGATAAGCGCCGTGCTCGCTTGCAAAAATTGCTCAATACGGTCGTCACGGCGGCGGTTTCCGGTGCGGTGCTGTTGGTGATCGGCTTTATGATATCGAGTCAGGTTCGCTTGACAGAACTCAACAGCGCCATCAGCCGTGCGGAGTCAACGCTCAGCGAAGCGGTGGGTGAGACAAAACGTCTTGAGAGTGAGCTTGCCGCCCAAACGTCGGCGCAGAGCGTTGAGGAATACGCTGAAAGCGCGGGACTTCGTCAGGTAGAATCCGGTCAGATAGACTATATCACGGTCACTCCGGTCACGCCGGAGTCGACCGATGACGGCGCGGGATTTTGGGCCACCGTCTGGAATACTTTGACGGTGTGGCTGCAATAGACGAGTTCTATATCGGGGAATCTTCCGTATATTTATAGAGGGATCCTCGGACGGTGAGAGTTGGGATGGTAGCGTCTTGACTCTCTTTTCTTTCCTTATTGGTATTTCATTTAACCTAACGATCCGAGGTGAACGGGATGTCAACAAAACAAAGCAATCAAGCGCAGTCGGCGGGCTTGACGCGTCCTATGCGGACACGCACGGTGATCTGTATTACGGCGACATTCCTGTGCTTGGTGCTTCTCGTGGGCCAGTTGTTCCGTATTCAGGTTTTAGAACAGGACGAATGGCAAAAGCAGGCCGTTGCGCAACAGCTTGCAGACGTGAAGATTTCCGCCAATCGAGGGCAGATCTACGATGCTAATATGTCGGTGTTGGCGCTGACGCGCGAGGTGTGTACCATTGTTATGGCGCCGTGTAACATTCGCCGCGAGGTGACCCGACAAAAGATCGCGGATGAGCTGTCTGTGATGTTGGAAGTGGATCGTCAGACGCTGTACCAACAAACGCTGGACAGCGAATCGCAGTATAAGGTCGTTAAATCCAAGGTGGATAAATCCGTCGGGGATACCTTTATTGAATGGGTGAACGAGAACGGGCTCGGCGGCGTGTTCCGTATTGTTACCGACTATAAACGCGAGTATCCTCTCAAAAATACACTGTCCTGCGTGCTTGGTTTTGTCGGCAAAGACAACGTGGCGCGCGAAGGGCTCGAAATGCAGTACGACGACCTGCTGTCCGGCACGCCCGGCCGTATGGTGGCGGCACAAAACACGTACGGCGACCACCTGCCGACTTCCTTGCAGTACGAATATACCGTGGATGCGACCGACGGTAACAGCTTAGTGCTGACGGTTGACCAGTACATTCAGCAGGTAACGGACAAATATTTGGCGGATACGCTGACCGAATTCAATGCTACCAACCGCGGGTGCGCGATCGTAATGGACGTGGACACCGGTGCCATCTTGGCTATGTCCACTAAGGGCGACTATGACCCCAACGATTACTTGACCATTTCCGACCCCACTGTGGCGGAACAGATCGCGCTGTTGTCGGGGCAGGAGCAGACGGATGCCATCGTAAAGGCGCGTCTGGAGCAGTACCGCAACAAAGCGCTCGACTTCTACGAGCCGGGTTCGGTGTTCAAGACCTTTACGGCTGCGATGGGTCTGGAAGAAGGTCTGGTTACGGAGGAGAGCCCGTTTTTTTGCGGCGGCAGTTTCCATATTGCCGATCGCGATATGAAATGCTGGGTCTACCCAAAAGGACACGGCCAACAGAATTTTGTGGAAGCTATCGCAAACTCCTGCAACCCCTCGTTTATGACGTTAGGAACGCGTATTGGTACCAAGTTGTTTTCCAAATACTATGCCGGATTCGGGTTTACGGCGAAAACCGGTGTTGATTTGCTTGGTGAGCAGGCGGTCACGAACGGGTTGTACCACTTGCCCGAAGAAATCAGCATGGTTGACGTTGCGGCGTCCTCCATCGGGCAGACCTTTAAGGTCACGCCGTTGCAGATGGTAACGGCAATGTGCGCGGTGGCAAACGGCGGATATTTGATGCAACCGTATATCGTGCAGAAGACGTTGGACGGCGACGGCAATATCCTTTCCAATACCGAACCGGTCGTCAAGCGGCAGATGATCTCGGAGAACACCTCAAAGCGCATCTGCGCCATGTTGGGGAATGCCGTCAGCAGCGGCTCTATTAAGAATGCGTACATTTCCGGTTACCGTGTGGCGGGCAAGACCGGTACTTCGGAAAAAACCGAGACCAAATCCGAGGAAGAGGATGACGCGAACGTTGAGATCATCGCTTCCTTCGGCGGCTTTGCACCGGCAGACGATCCGCAGGTTGCGGTGCTTGTGGTGGTCGATGAACCGCAACGCTTAAAATCCGGTGGCGGTGTTGCGGCCCCTTGTGCGAAAAAAATACTCAAAGACATTCTCCCATACCTCGGCGTGGAACCGAACTATACAGAGGAGGAGATCGCGAGTTTGGACCGCAGCGTTCCGAACGTTGTGGGCGCGACGGTCTCTGCGGCGGCAAGCACGTTGAAGGCGTCCATGCTGACCTATCAAACCGTCGGCGGCGGCGACACGGTCGTCAAGCAGGTGCCGGCAAGCGGCTCCTCTATCCCGAAGGGCGGCAAGGTGTGGCTGTATACCAACAACAGTGAAACTCAAATGACAACCGTTCCCGATTTTTCCGGCCTTACGGTGGCCCAGGTCAACCAAGCGGCAAATGCCGCGGGTGTGAACGTGCTCTTGTCGGGCATCAGTGCCACCGCGGGCACACCGACCGCTACGCGGCAATCGGCTACGGCGGGGAAATCGGTGGCAAAAGGTACGGTTATTACCGTTGAATTTACCTACGCAGATACTATTTATTGATCTGTAGACTTTGCATGAGAGGACACCTGTTTATGAAACGGTTTCATCAACAGGATGTTTCAATGCGGGCTCCGTCCCGTCGGATGTGGCAACGTAGTTTAGCGGTGCTTACCGTAATGATCATTTGCTTTTTGGCCGTATGCGGCAAGCTCGCGGCGTTGCAGATTGCCGAGCATACGCAGTGGCAAACGCTGGCGTCGGAACAACAGCTTGCCGACAGCGTGATCTCGGACAAACGCGGTACGATCTATGACCGTAACGGCGCCGTATTGGCGCAAAGCGTTGAGGTCGCCACGGTGATCATGATGCCGTCGGAGATACCGAACGAGGATTCGCGCGCGACGATCTGTGCCGAATTACCGGAGCTTTTACAGATCGATGTGGCAAAGCTGGATAAGCAAACGCGAAAGACCGGCTCACGGTACGAGGTCGTTAAATCAAAAATAGACGAAACGCAGCGAACCGTCTTTATTGAATGGGTGAAGGAAAAGAATCTGACCGGTGTGTTTCGCGTGATTCAAGACTATAAGCGCGAATACCCAAACGGCAGTACGCTTTCCTGCGTTCTCGGCTTTACCGGAACGGATAACACCGGTCTGGAGGGCTTGGAGGCGAAGTACAACGAGCGGCTTGCCGGAAGAGCGGGTAGAGTTATCACCACCAAAAACGGTCGCGGTGACGCGCTTCCCAACACGCTTCAATACGAAACTACGGTGGATGCCGAGGAGGGGGAAAGTCTTACCCTCACCATCGACGTCAATATCCAAAAAATCGTGGAAAACTATTTAGAGATCGCGGTTGCCGAAACCGGCGCCGCTAATCGCGCGTGTGCGATCGTGATGGACGTGCGCACCGACGAAGTGCTCGCGATGGCGACCAAAGGAGATTACGATCTGAACAATCCCCGCGTTTTGCAAAATCCCGACACGGCGGCGCAGATCGCGCTGCTGTCGGGGGACGAGCAATCCGAGGCCCTGCTTACCGCCCTGCAAAAGCAGTGGAAAAATAAGGCGATCTCGGAATTCTATGAGCCGGGCTCGGTGTTTAAGATCTTTACGGCTTCCGCCGCCTTGCAGGAAGGACTCGTTTCTGAAAAGTCTCAGTTTTTCTGTAACGGCACCTATACGATGGCGGGGGTGCGCACCATGAAATGTCACGTATTCCCCCGCAGTCACGGCAGTCAGTCGTTGGCAGAGGCGATCTCACACTCCTGCAACCCCGCCTTTATGACGATCGGCTCGCTGTTGGGCACGTCCTTGTTCCCGACTTATCACGAGCGTTTTGGGTTTACGTCGCTTACCGGTATTGATATGTTGGGCGAAGCGCGTGTGACTGTCGCGCTGTATCACCGCGCCTCCGCTATCACGGCGGTGGACGTGGCGACCTCATCCATTGGGCAGACCTTCAAGGTTACGCCCATTCAGATGATTACCGGTGTGAGTGCCGTGGCGAGTGACGGTAATCTCCGTACGCCGTACGTTGTCAGCCACAGCGTGGCGGCAGACGGCACTAAAACCGTATTGCATACCCCCACCGTACGCACGCGCGTGATTTCGGCCGACACCGCCTCGCGTATGTGTGCCATGCTGGAGGGCGTGGTGGACGGCGGCGGTGCCAAAAACGCTTACGTTGCGGGCTACCGCGTTGCCGGTAAGACCGGCACCTCCGAGAAAACCGATCAAGCGTCCGCCGAGAACGGCCGCAAAAACGCGGTCGCCTCCTTTTGCGGGTTTGCACCTGCGGACGATCCGCGCATTGCGGTGATCGTGATGATCGACGAGCCGCAGACCTATATCCGCTACGGCGGAACGCTGGCAGCGCCCGTTGCACAAAAGATCTTTACCGACGTATTGCCCTATTTGGGGATCGAGCCGCAGTATACGGAGGCGGAATGGAACTCCTTGCGCACGACGGTACCGGATCTGACGGGAAAGACCGCTTCGGCGGCGAGCGCTGTCTTGAAAAGCGCCGGGTTATCCTGTCGCCTTGTCGGCAGCGGTACCGTGACGGCGCAAAGCCCCGTGGCGGGCACGGCGATTTCCAAAAACGGTACGGTCGTACTGTATACCGACGGGCAATCACCCGAGCAGGTAACGGTGCCGGACGTGATGGGGAAAACGCTGTTAGAGGCGAACGGGCTCCTCACCGATGCGGGGCTGAACGTCAGCATTGTCGGCTGGACCGATCAAGTGGACAACTTGAACACGCAACGGCAGGCAGTCGTTACGGCGCAATCCATTGAAAAATTAAGTGCCGTTCCCAAGGGGACGGTGATAGAGATACGTATTCTTTACAGAGATGCGATCGAATAGAGGTGCGAAGATGAAACTGTTTCGAGTATTACAAGACGTTTTGACAACCGGCTTTTGTGACGACGTCGAGATCACGGCGCTGTGCCGCGATTCCCGCAAGATCACGGAAGGTTGTTTGTTCGTTTGCATTTCCGGAACGAAAATCGACAGCCATCAGTTTGCCGCCGAGGCCCTGGAACGGGGTGCGGCAGCAGTCGTATGTGAACGGGATTTAGGGCTGTCGCGCCAGATTGTGGTGCACGACACACGCGGCGCCTGGGCGCAGATGTGTGCCAACTGGTTTGATCGTCCGTCGGAAAAGCTGTGTCTTATCGGTATTACCGGCACGAACGGCAAAACCAGCACCTCGTATTTGCTCAAACATATTTTGGAGCG
>JAFSGO010000102.1 GCA_017440765.1 Clostridia bacterium | reverse complement strand
TGTGTGCAACCAAACGCAGGTTATGCTCAACCAAGCGATTACGTGCCGCAAGATCGTCCCGTTCGCGGAATGCTACCAAACAAGACAATTCTTCCTCCGCCGACAGCGGATGTGGGAACGAGCCGGTGTTGACGACCTGGAGCGCCATGAAGAAAATGCGCGACAGAGCCCCGAACATTTCAAGTAACATAAAAACCGTCCTTTCTCCACACTGTATGAAGAAAGAAGGGATTTTTTGCCTGTCCTCACGCGAATCGCTGAAAAAGTACGAAATCGCAATGTAAAATCAAGGAATATTGATGTAAAATAAGCGCTTTCCCTTGCTTTTCTTCTCAAAATATGGTATGAAAAAGATAACACAACTCACTTTGAGGAGGACGAAAAATGAGAAGCAATTTTTATGAGCAAAACACTGCTAATTTCCCGAGAGTTCAAACCGATAAATTCTTTGTAGATTATTCAAACGCCGCCAAATATACCGGCTTTATGAATAACGCCTTTGACTTCGTCGAAAACGCTCAGTTGCTACGAACCGATCTGTGGGACCGTTTCGTTCAGCAGTTCCGAGAGGAGGCCGACACGGACAACGGCTGGCGCGGTGAATATTGGGGAAAGATGATGCGCGGCGCTGCCTTCGTGTATTCTTACACTAAAAACGAAGAGCTGTATCGCATTCTGGTCCAAACCGTAAACGATATGATCGAAACTGCCAACGAGGTCGGCAGGATCAGCACCTATCCCGTGGAGCTGGAGTTTGACGGCTGGGATCTGTGGTCGAGAAAATACGTCCTGTTAGGCATGCAATACTTCATGGAGATCTGTGATGATGACGCTTTGAAAGCCAAAATCGTTGAGTCGATGTGCAAGCAAGTCGATTACATCATTTCCAAGATCGGCACACAAGAAGACGGGAAACTGCCCATTACCAGCGCAACCTGTGAATGGCGCGGTCTTAACTCCAGCTCTCTGCTGGAGCCCATCGTGCGCCTCTACAACATCACCGGTGAACAAAAATATTTCGACTTTGCCGAATACATCGTCGGGACCGGCTTCACCGATATTGCCGACCTTGTTGAACGCGCTTACGTAAATGACTTTGATCTGTATCAGTATCCGGTCACCAAAGCTTATGAGATGATCTCCTGCTTTGAAGGTCTTTTGGAATTTTATCGTCTTACCAAAGAGGAAAAATACAAGACCGCTCTCGTGAACTTTGCCAACCGTATTTTGGAAAGCGATATTACCGTTATCGGCACGTGCGGATGCACCGGTGAGTTGTTTGACCATTCGGCTGTTCGGCAGGCAAACACCACCAATCATCCGATCAAGCAAGAAACCTGCGTGACGGTAACGTTAATGAAATTCTTCTATCAGATAACGTTACTTACCGGTGACCCAAAATACGTAGACGCATTTGAAACCGCCTTGTACAACGCGTATTTGGGCGCGATGAACACCGAAAACGTTGTTGAGCCCCGCCTTATGGAGCAGCAACCCGATTGGACCTTTGAACCGCTCCCGTTTGATAGCTACAGCCCTCTCACCGCGGGTCATAGAGGCCACTGGATTGGTGGCCTTAAGCTCATGAGCGACAACCACTATTACGGTTGCTGCGCCTGTATTGGTTCCGCCGGCATCGGCTTGGTCCCGAAAATGCAACTGCTCACCACTGCAAACGGCTTTGCGCTGAATCTGTTTATCAACGGAACGGTTACTTCCAAAACACCGACCAACCAAGACGTTGCCTTTAATTTGAAGACCACTTACCCTGTGGACGGTACGGTGGAGATCACCGTCAACACCGCTGCACCGGAATCGTTTGAACTTCTTATCCGCAATCCTGCTTGGAGCAAAACCACTTCGATAGCAGTAAATGGCGTTGCGGTTGAGGTCAAGAGCGGATATACCCGCATTGAGCGCGTGTGGAAAACCGGAGATACCGTGACCGTGAAATTGGATATGCGCACCGAAGTCATCCGTCCCATTCCTTACGGAACGCAGGTGTTGATGACCGACATTCGCTGGGGATACAATTACTCCGTCCCCGTATTTGACCGCGAAGATCCGCTGGCTAAAAAACACGTGGCACTTCGCCGCGGTCCGGTCATGTTAGCGCAGGAAAACCGTCTGGGTTACTCCGTGGACGATGCGTGCTCCATCAAGATCAACAACGACGGCTACGTGGACGTTTCTCTCACCGAAACCGATATTTATCCGAACATCGTTGCCGCTAACGTTCCGCTCGAGGATGGCAGCACGATGCTCGTTACCGACTACGCTTCTGCCGGTAAACTGTTAAACGATGAAAGTAAAACAGCCGTTTGGATGTTGACAAAATAATTTGTCATAAAAAAGCCGTTCTTTCTGTTACAGAAAGAACGGCTTTTTTGATTATATTCAAGATCGTACCGCCGACGTGTAGTCCAGATCGGCAACGGCTTTTGCGTTGACTTCCTCGGGACTTTTATAGGTCGGTACCAGTTTCTTCATCGTCGCAACGATCTTCTCCTTGGAATCGGTGGTAAGCACGGCATCCAGCTCGCGTAATTTTTCGCGAACGTCCACCATGGAGTAGGGTTCCTTTTGATGCTCGATAAAAATCTTATTGTTCGAGGTTGTTGTCAGATCCTCGCTGCGCATCAGTAATTCCTCGTACAGCTTTTCACCGGGGCGCAGACCCGTTTCCACGATCTGCATATTGACATACGGTGTATAACCGGACAAACGGACCATGTTCTCGGCAAGTTCCAAAATACTGACGGGTGAGCCCATATCCAAGACAAACACCTCGGATTGCTCCGCCATAGCGCCGCACTGTAATACCAACTGCGCCGCTTCGGGAATCGTCATGAAATACCGGATAATACGTTTATCGGTTACCGTTACCGGTCCCCCGTGTTGGATCTGCCGCTGGAACAACGGAATAACCGAGCCGTTGGAACCAAG
>JAFSGO010000101.1 GCA_017440765.1 Clostridia bacterium | reverse complement strand
GCGCGCCCACGCCGATGTCACCCGCGGGGACGTCGGTATCGGGACCGATGTGGCGATAAAGCTCGGTCATAAAGCTCTGGCAGAAGGACATGATCTCGTTGTCGGACTTGCCGCGGGGGTCAAAGTCCGCGCCGCCCTTGCCGCCGCCCATAGGCAGACCGGTCAGGGAGTTTTTGAAGGTCTGCTCAAAGCCGAGGAACTTCATAATGCTCAGGTTGACGGACGGATGGAAGCGCAGACCGCCCTTGTAGGGGCCGATGGCGCTGTTATACTGCACACGGAAACCGCGGTTGACGTGGACTTCGCCCTTGTCGTCCACCCACGGCACGCGGAACATCACCACGCGCTCCGGCTCGCACATACGCTCGAGCAGGGCTTTGGACTGATACTTCGGCTCCGCGTCGATTACGGGACGCAGAGAGTTGAGTACATCGTTGGTGGCTTGGATATACTCAGGCTCGTTGGGGTTGCGGCGGGATACTTCCGCCAGCACTTCGTCGATGTAGGACATAGGATGATCGCTCCTTTTTTCGAATATGGGTTTATTATATAACGCTCATTTCCAAAACGCAATACTCAAACGAAAAAATTTCACAAAAGTTTGATTTATTTGCGTTTTGCGGCGTTTATGCCCTTGTTTTTGCAGGAATGGGCAGCGTTTTCGGCAGAAATGCGGTCAGGCGCGGTAAAACGTGCCGTCTTTTAAGGTCTTGTTGACCAGCAGGATATAGGTCTTGCCGGCAGACACCACCGCTTTGGAGCCGTCTGCTTCGGTGAAGGTGAGGGATTTGTCGGTGCGGTCAAAGCGGATGGGGCGCGCCTTGCCCGCGGTGAACAACAGTCCCTCGCCGCTTTCCAGCTCATAGGTGGAGGTGGTTTCGTTTTCGGCATAGCGTCGGTCAAACAGCACAACCACGTTGGACACCGCGATCTGCGCGCCTGCCGTGGATTTGTGGGGGTCGCCGCTTTTGAGGGTGCCGTTGCTTTTGTAGTAAAGCCCCGCGTCGGCGTCATATTGGAAGCTGACCGTCTGGCGCGAGCTGACGTCGCATTGGATCTTCGTAGCGTCGTTGCCGACGGCGGCGTCACCGTCAAAAGTGAAGGGGATACCGTTTTTGGAAGCGGTGCGATAGCTTTTGCGTTTGGCGTGGGCGGCAAGCTTGGCGCCCGAGGTTAAGAGGCTATATTCATAGCCGCGCTCGCGGCGCAGCGTTTTGTCACGCCAGAAGGTGCTGCCCTCATAGTGCAGGGAGTTGACGTCGGCGAGGTCCAGCTCTTCCAGCAACGCTTTTGCCGCCTCGCTGCCGCCCGCGTGGGTGTAGATGAGGTCGAGCGATTGCGCCAGTTTGACAAACGGCGTGCGCGCACTGCGAATAGGTCCGAGCTGTGACGGTACCCGCTCACAGTTGGCGAATATCGCCATAATGCGGGAGATGCCGCCTTCGGTTTCGGTTTCGATATACCAATCGGCTTTGTCAAGTCCCACCTGTGGGCGGGATTTTTTATCGTTGCCGATCATAATGCCCACCGCGCGGGTATTGCTCCCCGCCGCCATATCGTATACGCCCGTTAAGGGATTATATTCCAGCGGTTTGGTGGTGGTCGTGGTGGTCGGCGCGGCGGTGGTGGTCGTGGTGGTCGGCACGGTAGTCGTGACGGCGGTCGTGGTGGTGGTCGGCGCGGTGTCGGTGTCACCGCCGCAGCCGACGAGCAACATCAGCACCGCGGTCAACAGCGCACACAGGCGATATTTACGCATTGGGCAATCCCTTCTTTTTGTCATAATACCGACAGTATACACCTTTTTTCGACACCTGACAAGTGGAAATTGCCGCCTCTTCCCCACCGCCGCGGTTGACAAATACGGCGGGCGGTGATAAGATTAGCGGTGACAGATGCCCCCATAGTTAAATGGATATAACAGCCCCCTCCTAAGGGGCAGTTGCAGGTTCGATTCCTACTGGGGGTGCCAGAAAAAACCTCGTTCGAAAGAACGAGGTTTTTTCAATGAAATTCGCCTTGCGGCGAGTGAGATATGCTAACGCATATGAAATAGCTTCGCTATGAAATATTTGGCTGCCAAATGTTAAGAGGCGAATTTTATTTCACATTTTTGCGATAGCAAAAATATTTCATAATCCGTTAGGATTATTTCATATCGCATAGCGATATTTCATCAAATACAACGCTCCACATTGATTTATTTCCGATTTTATGCAAAAAACGCCGTAAATTTCACGGCGTTTTAATCTTCTACATACTGCATAATATCTTCAACATTACATTTTAAAATCTTGCAAAACATTTCTATTGTATGTGTGCTAACACTTTCGTTTCTTTTAAGCCTTGTTATTTGAGCAGGGCTTATATTATGCTTTTTTATAAGTGTATATTGCGTGAGGCCTTTTTCTTTCATGGTTTGCCATAATCTATCATAAGAAATCATATTTTTTCAATCCTCCCTATTGACATAATAACCGATTGTGGTATATAATCATATTAACCGATATCGGTTAATAAACTTGTGGAGGTTTGTGGTTATGGACGATAATATTCTGTTGTTACCGGAAGAGGAAGAGGATTTGAATGTGAATAAAAGTAAGGCAAAACCGTTAGCATCAAAGATTATTCTTAATTGGTCTCTTTTTGGTGCATCCCTTATTCTTTCTATTGTTTTACTTATTATGTTCTTTTCCGCTGCTGATTCCATAAAGACAGGCGGGTTAGACATAATGAGCATAGAATCTGTTGGAGGTAAAACTCTGGAAGAAGCGTACTACCATGGCCTAGGATATATCTATGAGGGGTATTGTATCGCAATTAGAGCCTCTGGGGTGTTTTGTTCTTCTTTACTTTTACTTTTTGGTATTTCGAGGTTGAAAAATGTCAAGTAATAGAATTATTATGGCATTCATAATTATTATAGCTCTTTTGGTTGGATTATGTGGTTGTGATACTGAGTTTGATGAAGCAAGGGAAAAAATCGAGGAAAATAGCTTTATTAGGCAAGAATCTAAATTGCTTACATCCGATCTTGAGGTGCAGAATGTCAAAATAGATTATTTAAACTCAAGTTCTTATAGCAGCTATTTACATGTTGTCGGACTTATAAAGAATAAATCTAACAAAAAAGCTAGCTCTATAACATTAACATTATATTTGTATCAGAATGATAGTCTCGTGCTAACTGAAAAAGAATATGTTTTTGATTTAGGGCCTTTTGATGAAAATTCATTTGATTTTATGGTAGATAAGTTGAAATTGTTAACCTGCGATGAATACATAGTTAGGGTTACAGATGTCTTTTAGAAAAGGAGAACAAATATGAAAACAGCAAATAAAGTTATTGCACTTGTTTTGTGTACAATTATGCTGATGCTTACAGTTGGTTGTGAACAAAAAGATCGTACGAGCCTGTTGCCTTTTGGACTTGAGCTCGGCAATGATTATGAGGAAGTTCAAAATAAAATAGATATTGGCGAACTTAAAGATTCAGAGGCTAATGATGGTTATATATCTAATCTAAAATATATTTCCGAAGAGGAAGAAATAACGGAGATT
The DNA here is from genome assembly GCA_017440765.1 of Clostridia bacterium. Taxonomy (GTDB): domain Bacteria; phylum Bacillota; class Clostridia; order Oscillospirales; family Acutalibacteraceae; genus RGIG3009. The sequence goes on along the minus strand of JAFSGO010000101.1, from coordinate 1,632 downwards.
TTAGGGACTAGTGAAGGAATCAGCGATGTTGCAATTGGCCTTGCATTTAATGCAGATAAGAAACTATATGAGTTCTATTGCTTCTTTACAGTTGAAAACGAAAAACTATCGGCGACTAATGATATAATCAGGCAAAAGTTTACTAAGGTTGCAGGAGAAGAGGAAGAAGAGTGCAACGGTATAGCATTGTGGGAAAATGAAGAATACGTAATAAATTACCGATCCGAAAATCCATTAGAGGCATTTTTGGGAGAGGATGCATCGTGTATTATTTCTATACATAGTTACGAACTTGACTTTAAGTGATTAAACTATGGCTTGAAATCTTAAAATCCTCGGTTTTCACCCGGTTCTTTTTCGGACACGAATGACAAAAAATCCCGAATGCATAAGCGTTCGGGATTTTTACTGAAACTTGTCAAGATTAGTGGACAGATAAAAGAGTGAAAAAATGGTTTGGAATGTAATAACCAATACCTGAATGCAGTCTTTCTGAATTGTAATAAAGTTCAATATAATCGACAATTATTCTTGAAGCTTCTTCGAATGGGAGATGACGGATATCCGTCATCTCCCATTCGAGCGTTTTCCAAAAACTCTCAATGGGTTGATTATCGCTTGGTGTTCCAGGTCTTGACATGCTCTTGCGAAAACCGTTTTTCTCAACAAGTTGCTTTGTTTTCTTAGCGGTATATTGACACCCTCTGTCGCTATGATATACCGCACCATCGGGTCTGTTTGGATTTCTTCCAATCGCCATTATGAAAGCATCTTGCACCAAACGTTGAGTTTGGTTCTTTGCAATGCTCCAGCCAACTATCCGTCTTGTAGCTACATCAATTATGCCACAAAGATATAGTTTTGTTTTGTAACATCTGAGCTCGGTTATATCTGAACACCAAAGGTAGTTTGCTTCGGTTATACTAAATTTGTCCTTGATTAGATTTTCTTCTATATACTGCTGTTCTGTTGGTTTGGGTGGTTTTGGCTTACCTGTTCTGCCGCTTTTAGCGGTCAGGCCGTTCTTCTTAAGTATTCTTGCAATGCGATATTCGCTGATATCTATGCCTTTACTAAGCAGATCTTTGCGAATTCGTATCCTTCCGTAATTGCCTTTGTGCTTTTTAAAACAGTTAATTACTGTTTTTTCAAGTTCTTTTTCTTCATTATCTTGCTCTCTAACAATACGGTAATACTCACTTCTGCTCACACCCAACAGCCTGCATACTTCACTCGTTCTATAGTCTCTTAACTCCGCTTTTGCGAATTTTACTCGTCTGCCGGGTGTTTCGCAAAGTATGCCGCTGCTTTTTTTAGTATTTCCATCTCCATTTTCAACCGTTCGTTTTCTTTGCGGAGTTTTCTAAGCTCAGCATCTTCGGAACGCTGATGCCCTTTGCCTACAAAAGCTTCTGCGCCGTGGGTTTCATACTCGTCGATCCATCGGTAGAGCATTATCTTGTTAATGCCCATCTTTTCCGCCACAACTGCGTGCTTAATCCCGTCTTTTAAGACTAATTCGCACGCCTTGACTTTAAATTCTTTACTGAAAGTTCGTTTCATTGTGAACACCTCTCTGAATGTATTTTACCATTCACTCTTCCTTGTGTCCACTTTTACTATACAACTTTC
>JAFSGO010000100.1 GCA_017440765.1 Clostridia bacterium | reverse complement strand
TCCCACGTGGCGATGGCGGGCTCATCTTTCAGGTAGCGAACGAGACCGCGAGCCAAACGGATCTGCCACATTAAGCTTTCGGGATCGCTGATGTGATTGAGCCGTTCGAGTGCCGGCGGCACGAATAATCTGCCGCTCATCCAGCCGGTGACGATAGATACCACCAGTCTTATGTTGTTCTCTTGCGCCATGCGGCAGAACGTGCGGAAATGCTCGATCTGTTCCATATCCAAACCGAACTCGTTATCGATCTTTTTATCATCCGCAAAGCGATATTGCTGAAACTCACCTTTGCATTGTTGTACCAAATGAATGGGTTGAAAATCTCGCCAGTTCGGGAATACGCGCATATAGCTGACACCGTACTGTGAAACGAGCTCCAAATCTTTGCGAACGGAGTCTTCGTCCCAGTATTTCCACATATCGGTTCCGTGCTTGGAACCCCAAAAGTTACAGCCAATCATGTATTTCATGGTGATTCACTCCTTTCAAAACAACGTTTTTTCAACTCCAGCGCACAGGTAATGGTATACCGGGAGATGTAGTTCCTGCACTTTGTAGGTTTCGGTTTCGGGTACTCGCACCGTAACGGTGGATAACGCAGACAATTGACTTTCTGCCATACCTGTCATGGCAATCGTTTTCATGCCGAGGCGGTTTGCCACTTCCACCGCTTTGACAACGTTTTTTGAATTGCCCGAGGTGGACAAGGCAATCAGCAGATCTTCGGGTTTTCCGTAACCGTACACCAGTTGAGCGTACACCATGTCGGGGGATACGTCGTTTGCGTATGCCGACAAAAGCGACACCTGACTGGGTAACGAGATGGCGGGCAAGGCACCCTGTAATTCTGCGCGCAACGCTTCGGGAATTCGTTCATCCGTTACCGGACGTTTCGACATAAACCCTTTCATCAATTCACCGACAATGTGTTCACTGTCAGCGGCACTGCCGCCGTTTCCGCACACCAGCACCTTACCACCGTTTCGATAGGTTTCGATGAGTAGTTGAAGTGCTTCTTCAATACTGTCCTTGCAGGACTGCAATGCGGGATACCGTTCATATAGCATGATTTATTCTCCTCTCTTACCTGTAATACCAACCGCTAACGCGGCATAATCACCAATGTTTTCTTCCAGTTTTGCCGGTAAGATACGGCAAACGCTAAGGGCTTGCGGCAGACATTCACGGGCAAGTTCCCGCTCCATAGCCGCTTGCAACAAATGCCGACTTCGTTGATACACGCTACCGATGACGATGCGTTCGGGATTGAGAATATCAATGAGCATGGCAAGACCTTTTCCGAGCATGGTGCCGCAGTGTTCGTAAACTTCTTTTGCATCGCTGTGGCCAGCATCCGCCGCCACAGCGATGCTTTTGGCGGTGATGGTGTCGACTTCGCTCAGATCTTTGCAAAACGAAACCGTTTGCCCGTTCTGCAAGCGTTCACGCGCAAGGGCTTGTCCGAGTTGCGCCAATCCACCGCCCGAGCAGAAACCTTCAAACGAGCCCGCCTTGTGAAAGCCGATGGGACCGTCGTCTGCCAATCTCACGTGGCCGACCTCGCCCGCCATGCCGTTGGTGCCGGCATACAGCTTGCCGTTCAAGATCAACCCTGCACCCAAGCCCGTGCCGAACGTTAAGAAAATCATGTTATTGCACCGTTCACCCGCGCCGAACTGCCACTCGGCGAGGGCACAGGCGTTGGCATCGTTTTCTAAATAGGCGCGCACCCCGTGCTTGTCGCGCAGGTATTCGACAATATGCACGTCGTCCCAACCGGGAAGATTGGGCGGGGATTGAATAATTCCCTCTTTGGCATCCAAGGGGCCACCGCAGCTGATGCCGACCGTGCCGGCAAGCCCTCCCATTTCCTCTGCCGCCGCACAAAGACGGTCAATCATCTCGTAGGGAGAAATCTTAAGATCGGTGGGCAACACGCGCTTATCGAGAATGGCAATGCCATTCTCGGTTTCGGTGCCGATGCAAACAGCGCATTTAGTGCCGCCAATATCAAACCCTATCACGTACACTCCTCCTTTATACTTTATATTTTACAAGAAACGACCCCCTCTTGTAAATTCAAGAAAAATAGGATATAATTAAGAAAATCAACGATTGTGGGTGTAAGCATGGCTGAGCGTATCTTCACATATTCGAGTTCTGATCACCAAGATCGCGGCTTTTCTATTTCGAAGCATTTCATAGAGGCGGGTACTTCCTTTCCCGTTCACTGGCACGATTATTATGAGTTTGAGATCGTGCTTTCGGGACAAGCACGGCATATTCACAACAACACGGTTTCCGAGATCGGCGCAGGATGCGCTTATCTGATGTGTTATCACGATTTCCACAGCATGACAGCTCTCACGAATCTTGTGTTGTATAAGGTGCATTTAAAAAAAGAGTTTTTATCTGACAAGTTGGCGGATTACCTGGAATTTCACACCTGCGATTGTCGATTTACCGCCGAGGAAACCCGAGAGATTGAAGAGAAACTTCAGAAATTGGAGCGCGAAGCCGCATCGGACCGCCCATTTTGTGAGTTGCTGATTCGAAACGGGATTGAAACTATTCTCATCGCCTTATTAAGAAAACAAACGAACGTATCACCAAACGCTACATTGCCGCCGCCCATCCATCAAGCCGTTATTTATCTCAACAAGCATTACCGAGAAGCGGTAACGCTGGAGGAAATGGCACAAACGTTATCCTTATCCCCCAACTATTTCGGTCAGCTTTTTAAAACGGAGGTCGGCACCACGTTTCACAAATATTTGAACACGCTTCGCCTTAAATTCGCTTGCGATCTGCTTAGTTCCTCCGCTCTTTCAGTCAAGGAGATCGCGTTTGCTTCCGGATATAACTCTCTGGAATATTTTATGTATATCTTTAAAAATCAACTCAACATGACCCCTACGCAATATCGTGCGTGTCAGAAATAAAGTAAACGGGGTGCCCGCTTCGGGCACCCCGTTTACTTTATTTATACATTATTCTTCGACGCCGGAAGCGACCTTGTCGAACATTTCTGTGATCTCATAACCGGGCGCCTTCGTAAGCAACGAAACAACAATTGCTACGATCAAACTGCATACAAAACCGGGAATGATCTCATACAGCGCAAAGTGCGGTTTTACAAAGATAAGCCAGAGAATATCCACGAGGGCACCGGTGAGAATGCCGGCAACCGCGCCTTGGAAGTTGAAGCGACGCCAGAACAGCGAGAGCATAATGGCAGGACCGAATGCCGCACCAAAGACACCCCACGCGTTTTCTACCAGACCCATAATAGTGCCGGAATTGGGGTTTGCCGCTATCAACACGGCAATCACTGCAATAACGAGCACCACAAAACGGCCCGCCCACAGCATCTCCTTATCGGAGGCCTTGTTACGACGGAAGATCGGCTTATACACATCGCTGGCAAAAGCCGATGCCGAAGCCAGCAACTGGGAATCAGCCGTGCTCATTGCTGCTGCCAGAATAGCTGACAGAAGCAAGCCGCTAATCAGCGCCGGGAATATCTTTCTGACCATTTGGATAAAGACGGTGGAACTATCCGCGATGTCACCTAAGAATAAATGACCGATGATGCCGGCAGCAACCGAGAAAGTCAAAATCAGCACCGTCCAGGTGATACCGATCTTGGCGCTCTTTTTAAGATCCTTATCCGAACGCAACGACATAAACCGAATAATGATGTGCGGCATACCAAAGTAGCCAAGGCCCCATCCCAGACCGGAAACGACTTCTTTCCAATCCGTAAACATGTTCCAATAGTTCTGGGGAAGGTTCTGCATGGCAGAGGTGGTGTCACCGGCACCAATCATGCTGACGGCAAAAATCGGAGCAATCAGCAATGCACCGAGCATCAAAAGGCCTTGGAAAAAGTCAGTCCAGCAAACGGCAGTGAAACCGCCCAGGAAGGTGTAGCAAATAATAATTACGGCTGCAATATACATCGTCAGCGAACCTTCCATATTCAGTACCGTATTAAAAAGAGTGCCGCATGCTTTTATGCTGGATGCCGCATACACGGTATACGCTACCAAGAAAATGACCGCACACAAGATCTGCAATACACGGCTTTTGGATAAAAAGCGATTGGTCAAATACTGCGGAATGGTGATGGAATCCTTTGCAGCAATAGAATAGCGACGCAGACGCGGCGCTTCAATTAACCAGCTGAGGGCATAACCGATCGCCAAACCGATCGCGATCCAGGTTTGGCCAAGGCCGGCAGCGTAAACGGAAGCGGGAAGCCCCATCAACACCCACGCGCTCATATCCGAGGCACCCGCCGACAAAGCGGACACCCACGGCCCCATCTGTCTACCACCTAAAAAGTAGCTTTTCTCGCCGCCGCCTTTTGAGCGAAGAAAGAAGAAGATACCAATACCTACCATGAACAAGAGGTAGGCGCAGAAAACAATCAGTTCCGCATTAAACATAACAAAACACTCCCATGGATTTGTTTTTTTACATTTTACTGTATAACTGTCGATATTGCAAGTACTTTCTGTTTTAAGGAATGAAATGAATATTCATTCATGATTATTCATTCACGGCCACCTGCAACGGGGTGTCTTTGCGAGGGGAGCGCGATTAATATGTCGAAAACATCGTAATACTATCCAATTCATTTCCTACTTTTCTCGCAGTTCTGTGAAAAGTAAACAAAAGGTGAATAAATATACAAATGTTGTTGACAAACCCCTTATTAAGAGGTATAATGCAATGCATATTGAAAAATCATTTTTGGAGGTCGTTCAAAATGAATAAAGAAAACATCAAGAAGGTTGTCCTCGCCTATTCCGGTGGTCTGGACACATCCATCATCATTCCGTGGTTGAAAGAAAACTACAACAACTGTGAAGTCATCGCCGTTTCCGGTAACGTCGGTCAGGCGGACGAGCTGGACGGTTTGGAGGAGAAGGCCATCAAAACGGGTGCTTCCAAGCTGTACGTGTTGGATCAGACGGATGATTACGTTGACAACTACATCATCCCGACCATGAAAGCGGGCGCAGTGTACGAGGAATATTTGCTCGGCACGAGCCACGCGCGTCCTTGCATCGCCAAAGGGCTTGCGGAGATCGCTATCAAAGAAAATGCCGATGCGATCTGCCACGGCTGCACCGGTAAGGGCAACGATCAGGTGCGTTTTGAATTAGCGCTTAAGCATTTTGCTCCGAATATGCCGATCATCGCTCCCTGGCGTGAGTGGGATATCAAGTCCCGTGAAGAGGAAATCGAGTATGCGGAAGCTCACAACATTCCGCTAAAGATCAACCGTGAGACCAACTATTCCAAGGATAAGAACCTCTGGCATCTCTCCCACGAGGGGTTGGATCTGGAAGATACCGGCAACGAGCCGCAGTATGAGAAACCCGGCTTCTTGGAAATGGGCGTTTCCCCTATTGCCGCTCCCGACAAGCCGACCTACGTCACGTTGGAGTTTGAGAAGGGCGTTCCGGTTGCGCTGGACGGTGAAAAAATGAGCGCTAAGGACATCATCTTGAAGCTCAACGAACTGGGCGGTGCCAACGGTATCGGTATCATCGACATCGTGGAAAACCGTTTGGTCGGCATGAAATGCCGCGGCGTGTATGAAACTCCCGGCGGTACGATCCTGTACAAGGCGCACAGTGTGCTTGAGAGCGTCTGCTTGGATAAGATGACCCTGCACGAGAAGCAGCGCTTATCCATCACCTTTGCGGAACTCGTTTACAACGGTCAGTGGTTCACTCCCCTGCGCGAAGCGCTTTCCGCTTTCGTGGATAAGACCCAAGAACGCGTGACCGGTAAAGTAAAGCTGAAGCTCTACAAAGGTAACATGATCAACGCGGGTGTGTGGAGCCCCTATTCGCTGTACAGCGAGGAGATCGCCACCTTCGGCGAAAGCGATTACAATCAGGCGGATTCCGCCGGATTCATCAACCTGTACGGTCTGCCGATCAAGGTGCAGGCAATGGTTGATGCCAAGAAATAAACGATAAAGGAGCATGCCGCATGGCTAAGATGTGGGCCGGAAGAACAGACGGCAACACGGAAAAGATAGCGGACGATTTCAACTCGTCCATTCGTTTTGACAGCCGTATGTATCGCCAAGATATCACGGGCAG
>JAFSGO010000099.1 GCA_017440765.1 Clostridia bacterium | reverse complement strand
CATGAACCATCGGGAAGGTCGATTTTTACTCCAAAAACATCATCAATGGCGGTTGCGATTTCGTTTTTATCCGTCGATGTCGGCATAGCATTCACTTTTTCATTGAACTTATCAAGTTTTGCCGATCCGTCCTCACCGCCCTGTGTTCCGGGGTTATCCTCGCCGCCTTGTGTGCCTCCCTGTGATGTTCCGGGATCACGGTTTAAGGGATCATCCCCATTGGGATCATCGTTGTTATTACAAGCTGCAAGCGCAAATACCATCATAAGCGCAAGCAGTAAAGCTATAAGTTTTTTCATAATCATTCCTCCGTTATCTTCCAAAATTGATTTCCATAGAAACCTCGCCGTCAAGCGGATCCCATACCGTGCCAACGTTCATATCAAGATCGCCGGTACTTTGAGCCCAAGTGTCAGGCCCTGTTCCCGCAGATCCCATTATTATGGGGAATGTATGGTATCCCTCAAAATACACCGTATTTACATCGCTCGAAGTTAAATTTGCTCCATAGATAAGGGCATTAGAGCCGTCCGTATAGCCGGAGTACGAACTCTCTGCTTTACGGCTAAAAGAAAAGTCAATGGTATCCGCACCGTTAAACGAGCCAAACACAGCAGGCTCATATATGCCGCTTGATTCACCGGGTATATACAAATTAAAATCTCCGCTGATCGTGCGTTCCAGCTTTGTTGTCTGCTGCGGTGTGTCGGTGAGCTTGTCGCCTGATTTTAACACTCTCATAATGCTCGGCCACTCGGTGGTGTTTTGAACCCAATTTCTATCAAAGGTTTCAGCCATATCAATGGCTTTCATAGAGAGCGTCAGCGTTCCTTCGTAATTGCCTGTAACGCCGTCACCCGCACCGCTGATTCCTTTGACCAGCTCGCCCGATAACGTCCATTCGGACATTAAACCGCTGATGCCCCAAAATGTAAACGTATCGGTTGCGATGGCCTTGTCAAATCGGATCACCCAACCGCCAAGCTCTTTTTCCTTTTCCTCAATACGATTGTTACATTCCTGATAAAACGCCTCCAACATGACCATCTTCTCCGTACCCAAGGTCACGGTATATTTGATGTCCTCATATTTGGTAAGCGCGTCCAGACCGATCTCGGTTAGGTCGGGAAGAATGAACAATAACTTAAATGCGAATTTTCCCGCACCCTTGAGAACGAGCGTACCGCCGTCGGTAAGCACGTCCTCCAGCTTTTCCTTTGCGGCATCGGTGACCTGTGAGGTAGCAATATCTTTTGCGATCTTTTCGGGATCTTTTCCCGAACCCATAAAGTAGTTGTAAATTTCGAGAAGATCGGAAACACCTACCAATTTAGCGGCGGCGTTGATCACGTCGCCCGTGCCGAAGCCTTGAATGTTCTGTGCTTTGTCGATTAAGGATTCGGCATTGATCAGCATACCGCTTGTGATCTTCATATCGTTCATTGCTTGACGGATGATCTTATCTCGTTCTTCGTCGTTCAAAGAGCCGTTGGTCAGCTCTCCGTGGAATTGCAGATCGCCAAGTGTCAAAATGACCTCTTTGCCACCCGCCGTACCTTTGATTCGGTCATAGTCCACGCCCTCGATATTTCCGGTTGCCGAAGCGCCGATGGGAAATACCGTACACAGCAGGAATACGGTGCACAAGATCGCAAGTAATCGTTTCTTCATCCTTCGCCGCCTCCCAACTGTGAAAAGATTTGATACAAGTTATTCAGCCCTTCATCCTCGGGGGCAATTACCAAGCCCCAATCAAGATATCTGCCTGCCTCCTTCAGCTCGTCGGAAGCGATACAGCAAAGCACGGCATTTTTGAAGTTTTCAGAGTCCAACGGATCGTTGGCAACCGCAATTTTCGCATAGGTGGAAGCTGCGGCGTAATCTCCGCTTTCCATTGCCTTTGCGCTCTTTGCTCTCAGATAGCTTGTTTCAAAGAAATAGGGATCACGCTCTGCCTCGATCAAGGTCGGGGCATACTTTGCGTATATTTCGGTTTCCTTTTCGCGGAGCGTATCGCGAAGCTTGTAAAGCTCATCCACGCTCATTTCTTTAAGATAAAAAAAATTTACGCCGTCCTCGGGATATGCTGGATTGTACAGCGCGTTTGTGTAGCATTCCTTCGCCTCGTCATTTTTTGCCTGTACGTGGAAGACCAAGCCCTCAAAATAATACGGATACGGCGAAGCGTAACAGATCGAAGCGATCTCATCCCATCCGGCATACGGACTATCCGCAGTAAAAGAGGCTAAATCACTTCCTTCGCCCTTGAGCCACAGAATGTTCTCCACCGCATAACGCAGAGAGGAAACAGAGCAGCCCGCAAACGCATAGTAGCTTTCTGCCTGCAAGGACAGACCTTGCTCCTTCAGCGTATCTCCCGATGAACACATATCGTCCATTGCAGTCAAAAACTGTTCGTGCATTTCCGCTGATCCGCTTGGGTTTATGTTATCGTTGTTCAAGAACCATAAAACTCCGCATACAGCGGCTGCGATCAGCAGAACAACGCACGGAATAATAATCAGTAGTTTTTTCTTCAATTCGTTAACCTCCTT
>JAFSGO010000098.1 GCA_017440765.1 Clostridia bacterium | reverse complement strand
TTTGAATCCGCACTCGCGGTGTCGGTCGCCTTAACGGCGTTTATTCCTATGTTGATGGGTACGGGCGGTAACAGCGGCAGTCAGTCGTCGGTAACGGTCATCCGTTCGTTGGCGTTAGACGACATTCGCCTTGGCGATATTTTTCGCGTGTTGTGGAAAGAAAGCCGCGTGGCACTGTTGTGCGGCGCCGTTTTGGCAGTGGCGACGTTTGTCAAAATTTTGGCGGTGGATCGGTGGCTGCTCGGCATGGCGGTGACGTTACCCGAAGCAATCGTCGTATGCGTTGCACTGTTTATTACGGTACTGATCGCGAAACTGGTTGGTTGTTCGCTGCCATTGCTTGCAAAGCGCATTGGCTTTGATCCTGCAGTCATGGCGAGTCCGTTTATCACCACCATTGTGGATGCTATTTCGTTGCTGATCTATTTTGGCGTTGCCTCTTTTATACTTTCCACTTGACGGGAACGGCAGATCGGCATATAATAAAGAAAATTTAAGATTCTTCGGGGCGGGGTGAAATTCCCCACCGGCGGTGACAGCCCGCGAGCGCCTGTGCGCTGATTTGGTGAAATTCCAAAGCCGACGGTACAGTCCGGATGAAAGAAGAAATATACTGAATGAAAAAGCCCCGCAGATAGTATCTGCGGGGCTTTTCTGATTTGTGAGGGAGTACAAATGGAAAGAGCAAAAGTATTTGACACAAAACGGATGGTGGTTCTAGCACTGATGGCAGCAGTGGCATACGCTTGCGTAGCGTTGTTTCGCATACCGGTTGTGATGTTTTTAAAATACGAGCCAAAAGATTGCATCTTAGCGATTTGCGGTAAGCTGTACGGACCGTTGCCCGCGTTGCTGACGTCGTTTGTTGTCGCGTTATTGGAAATGGTTACAGTCAGTGACACCGGTCCTATTGGGCTTCTTATGAACGTGCTGTCAACGGCTTTGTTTGTTTGTCCTGCGGCTTTCTTGTATCAACGCAAGCGAAATTTAAAAAGCGCAGTACTGGGATTGCTTTGTGGTGCGGTGTTGATGACCGTCGGCATGCTGTTTTGGAACTGGTTGGTGACCCCTTGGTATATGGGAATGCCGCGGCAGGCAATCGTCGAATTGCTGTTGCCCGCATTCTTACCTTTTAACTTGCTCAAAGCGGGACTTAACGGCGTACTCACGGTTTTGTTATATAAAACCGTTGTTACCACGCTGCGTAAAGCACGCCTGGTCCCGCAAACGGCGAGTGTCGGTAATCGCAAGCTCGGTATCAGCGTATGGGTGATTGGTCTGATCTTTCTGGCAATATTGATTTTGATTCTGTTGGCTTGGCAGGGAGTTCTGTAATACGGTTTGTCTCTTGTTGTGTACGGATACGACTATCCGGGTAAATACGTGTCGGTCGTTTATCTTTTTTCGGCATTCGGATTCCTCCTTCCACGGTAGTATCTTGCATCCGACATAGAAATATACCAAAAATATATTGACAAGACACCGCTTGAAATGACATAATACAAAGTAAGAAAGAAGGGTTATCATATGAGTAAGTATACAGCTGCGGATATCGTGCGTATCGTTGAAGAAGAAAACGTACGCTTTATCCGCCTGCAATTCACCGATATTTTCGGCGCGTTTAAAAATGTGGCAATCACGGCAAGCCAGTTGAAAAAGGCGCTGAACAATCAGTGCATGTTTGACGGCTCTTCCATTGAGGGATTTGTGCGTATTGAGGAATCGGATATGTACCTGTATCCCGACTATGACAGTTTTTTGATTTTTCCGTGGTATGAAGAGAACGAGGGAAAAGTTGCTCGTTTGATCTGCGACGTATATAAGCCGGACGGCACGCCGTTCGAGGGAGATCCCCGCGGCTTGCTCAAGCGCGTGCTGAAGCAAGCGGAGGAGATGGGCTTCTCGGCGTTTAACGTAGGGCCGGAATGTGAGTTTTTCCTGTTCGACAACGACGAGAACGGCTATCCCACCACCCGCAGCAAGGATCGCGGCGCTTATTTTGAACTGGGCCCCACCGATCTTGGTGAAGCGGCACGGCGCGATATGTGCCTAACGCTTGAGGATATGGGGTATGAGATTGAGGCCTCTCATCACGAGTGCGCTAATGGTCAGCATGAGATTGATTTTAAGTATACCGATGCACTGTGTGCGGCGGATAACATCGTCACTTTCAAACTGGCAGTGAAAACCATTGCCCACCGTCACAACATGTACGCTACGTTTATGCCCAAACCGGTTTTCGGTAAAGCGGGCAACGGTATGCACGTCAATATGTCGTTGATCAAAGACGGTAAAAACGCGTTTTACGATCCCGACGGTGCGATGGGACTCAGCAAGACCGCGTATCAGTTTATCGCGGGTATTTTGGAGCACGTGCGCGGTATGAGCGCCGTCACCAATCCGCTCGTAAACTCCTACAAGCGGTTGGTCTCCGGTTACGAGGCACCGGTGTACGTCGCGTGGTCGGCAAGCAATCGCAGCCCGCTCGTGCGTGTGCCCGCATCCCGCGGCATGTCCACGCGCTTGGAATTGCGTAACCCCGATCCGTCGGCAAACCCGTATCTCACGTTGGCGCTGTGCCTCGCGGCAGGCCTTGACGGTATCCGCCGTGAATTAACACCGCCGCCGGCTGTTGAAGAAAATCTGTTTGAGATTGACGAGGACGAGCGTGAGCGGCTGGGCATTGCCCACTTGCCTTCCAACCTGAAAGAGGCCGTTCGTGCGATGAAAGCGGATCCGCTGATCCGCGATACTTTGGGCGAGCATATCTTCACTCGTTACGTGCAACACAAATCGGAAGAATGGGACGAGTACAAAGTACGCGTCACTCCGTGGGAACTTGATCGCTATTTGGCTAGATATTAAGTGGAGGAGAATTACGGTATGAGTTCAAATATCGTCATAACCATTGCCCGTCAGTTCGGAAGCGGCGGCCATGAGATCGGTCGCCGGTTGTCAAAACGGCTGAATATCCCGATGTATGACAAAGAGTTGATCACCCATGCCGCGGAAGAAAGCGGTTTGTCGGAGGAAGTTCTGCATTATTTTGATGAAAAGCCGACCAATAGTTTGCTGTACTCGTTGTCCACAGGCGCCTATTCCATGGGCGCGGGCGGTGCTGTCAATTATTCGATGCCGGTCAATCAACAAGTGTTTCAAGCGCAGTTTGACGCGATCCGCTCGGTGGCGGAAAAAAGCTCTTGCGTGATCGTTGGCCGTTGCGCCGATTACGTGCTGGAAAAGCACGATGGCCTTGTGAGCGTCTTCGTGCATGCCGACCTTAACGACCGCATGGAGCGTGTTGCGGAATATGACCACATTACGTTGCCGGAAGCCAAAAACCGTATTACCAAAAGCGATAAACGCCGCGCGAGTTATTACAATTTCTATTCCGGTAAAAAATGGGGCGTCGCCGGCACCTACGATCTGTGCATCAACACCAGCACCGTCGGTTACGACAATGCAGTGGAACTGATTGCCAAGTTCGTCGAAATGAAACAAGCCCAAAGTAAATAAACGATTCAAGAGGCCCTGCAAATCATGCAGGGCCTTTTTGCTAAATACTTCCTTGTAAGTTTCACGCACAGCGGCACACTCTAATAACAGAAAAGGAGTGGTAACTGTGTCAAAAGGTCTGATGAAATTTATGAGGGGCATGGGCATCGGCTTAGCGGTCGGTTGTCTTGCCGGTGCGGTGGGGAACCAGTATATGCACAGCGGCAAAAAAGGTCTCAAGAAAAACCTCGGCAAAGCGCTCAAGAACATGAGCGATCTGGTCGAAGAAGTCGGCGAAATGTTTTAAATGGATCGGCACCGTCTGAGGACGGTGCTCTTTTCTTGACGGAAGGTGAATCCTTGTGTATAATAAAACCGTTATAAAGAAAGCAGGGAAAGATATGAAATCGGATAATCAACAAGGACGCAGTCAGTATATTTTGGGTGCTGAGGATATCGAACTGCAGACCCAACTGCCGGATGATTCCAAACTGCAAGTAACCACAGAGGATCGCAAGCAGATCAAATCGACGATTTTAATGGCAGGGATCGCGTTGGTTGTTGTTGCGGCTGTACTTGCGGCGGGGGTCATTTTTGCCAATACTCCCAAGAAGGAGGACCCGCGGAAATCAACCCCTACCTTTTACGGCTCGCTTGACGAGGAAGACTTAAAGGAAAAAAAGATCGTTTCCATGATTACGAAGGCCTACTATACGGTAGAAAATGGCATGATGGTTACTATCGGTTTCAGTAACAACTTGGATACCGACGAGCACATTTCCAAGGTGGTTGTTGCCATCTATACCGAAAAAGATGCCGAACTTGCCAAAGCACAAAGCGAGAGTATGAAAGAGGATTTCGTGGTGGTGGCAGGCGGCACAAACGAAGTTACCTTGTATATTAAACCACAGTACGTGTCGATCATGGATGATCCGTTGGAGAAGTTGAGTTACGAGATCACCATCGATCACGAAACGGTCGCGTAAACATACAGATATAGGGCGGCAAACGCGTGGCGTTTGCCGCCTTTTCCGATATTGCGAAAAAATTTTAAAAAAATTCTCAAAAACCCCCAAAAAACTGTTGACAAAGGGAAAAGGTAGTGGTATTATAGCAAAGCTGTCGCAAAAAAGCGGTGGCAAAAAGGACCTTGAAAATTAAACAATGCAAACAAGAAAGAAACACACTACCCGTTAATTAAGATTCATTGAATCC
>JAFSGO010000097.1 GCA_017440765.1 Clostridia bacterium | reverse complement strand
TTTGAGATCGTTTTGCGCACGCTGAGTGAGCAATTAGGCGGTACCGGCATTGCCGATTGGCACACCCCGAAAGGCGGGTATTTTGTCAGTGTTACGCTGATGGACGGCTGTGCCAAAGAGGTGGTACGCATGTTGAAAGAAGCCGGTGTCGTGTTTACGGGAGCAGGTGCTACCTATCCTTATCACAACGATCCGCACGATGCCAACTTGCGTATCGCCCCCACCCTACCGCCTTGTGACGAGCTACAAACTGCTATGAATCTCTTTTGTATCTGTGCACAGATCGTCGCCATCAAAAAAATTCTCAATCAATAAGCAAAAACCGCCGCGAAAAAACGCGGCGGTTTTTTTAAGATTCCGTGAATTTCGTTGACTTTTTTCGTCTTTCCCTATATAATGGATTTCATATGAAACCATATCGTTATATGGATTGTAAAATGATGGAGGATTGACCGATGAAGCGTACACCAAAACCTGTATTTTTCATCGTGGCTTTGCTTATCGTCGCCTTGGGATATACGTCCTTTTTTGGGATATATAAAAACTTTGGCGATCGGCGAGACGCGGTGATTCGCGGAGCTTCGGATATTCGAACCGGCATTGATATCAACGGCGGTATTGAAGTCACCTTTGCTCCCCAAGACGCATCTATTGATGCAACCGATGCACAGATCGAAGCCATGAAGGAAGTTATCGTGCGTCGTATGATCGCGAACAACATTACCGACTACGAGGCATACACGGACACCGACAACGATCAGGTCGTTATCCGATTCCCGTGGAAAAACAACGAAACGGAATTCGATGCCAAATCGGCAATCGAAGAACTCGGCAAGACCGCCTTGCTCGAATTTTATATTGACGAGATCGAATCCACCGGTCTGCCGACTGAAAAGCCCAAAAAAGAGGATTTTGTTCTCAACGGTTCGCTTGTAAGCTCGGCAACTCCCGGATTCGATCAGGAAAACACACCGATCGTTTCCTTGGAATTGGACAAGGCGGGTAAAGAGGCGTTTTCCAAAGCCACTCAAAAGCAAGCCGATCTCAACAAGGGGCTTACGACAAAGAAATATACCATTTCCATTTGGTTAGACGATGAGTGTATCTCCAATCCCACCGTTAATGAACATATTGCCGACGGCAACGCTCAGATCTCCGGCGGATTTGCCGACTATGCGGAAGCGTTGGATCTGGCAAACCTCATCAACTCCGGTTCTCTGCCTTTCAGCATCACGGCAAAGAACACCAGCACCGTTACCGCTACTTTAGGCGAGCGTGCTTTGGAGATCATGGTCATCGCGGGCGTGATTGCGTTTGTGCTGATCTCCCTGTTCATGATCTTCTACTATCGGTTGCCCGGCTTTGTCGGTGTGATCGCTCTGCTCGGTCAGGTGGCCGGCTCGATTGCAGTCGTTTCGGGATATTTCCCGTTCTTCAACAGCTTTACGCTGACACTTCCCGGTATTGCCGGTATTATCCTCTCCATCGGTATGGGTGTTGACGCAAACATCATCACCGCTGAACGTATCAAAGAACAGATCCGCGGAGGACGCACCATCGACGGTGCCATCAACAACGGATGCAGCGAGTCGTTCTGGGCCATCTTTGACGGTAATATCACAGTTTTGATCATCTCTGTGGTATTGATGGGCGTTTTTGGCCCTGCGGACAGCTTGTTTGCAAAACTGCTCAAACCCTTCCTGTTCATGTTCCCCGTTTCCGCCAGCGGCGCCGTCTATTCTTTCGGTTACACGCTGCTTGCGGGTATCATCTTTAACTTCATTATGGGCGTAACTTGCTCGCGGTTGATGCTGAAATCCGTCTCCCGCTTCAAGTTCCTCCGTAAACCCTGGTTGTTAGGAGGTAAACGTCAAGATGCTTAAGAATTTTGATTTTATTGCGAAACGCAAACTGTTCCTTATCATTTCCATTGCCTTGCTTGCCATCGGTCTTATCTGCAACCTCATCATGGGTGTGGAATTGGATATCGATTTCAAGGGCGGTACGCTTCTCAAGTACAGTTATGAGAACACGCTGGACGAAGCTGCTGCCAAAGAGTTTATCCAAACGAAACTTAAAGGCGCTGAGATCGACGTCACCGAAAACGGTGAAAGCGGTCTTAAAATCATTACCGTAACACTGGCAGATGAAGTGGATACCAAAACCCAAACCACTTTCATCGAAACGCTGAAAAAGCAGTTCCCCGACAACAATATCAAAGAGATTGAAACCAACTCGTTGCAACCGTCTTACGGTCGCACCTTCTTCGCAAAATGTTGGATGGCGATTGCCTTGGCCTCGGTCTTTTTGGTCATCTACGTCGGCCTGCGTTTCCGCAAGATCGGTGGTATTTCCGCCGGTATCATGGCGTTGCTTGCCCTGCTGCACGACATTCTCATCGCGTATTTCATTTTCGTTATCTTCCGCATTCCGCTGAATGATAATTTCGTAGCAGTCGTTCTGACGATCCTCGGTTACTCGCTCAACGATACGATCGTTATCTATGACCGTATTCGCGAAAACCGCAAGAAAATGGATAAGAAGACCGATATCAACGAAATCGTGAACGTCAGCTTGAGGCAATCCTTCGGTCGTACACTGAACACCTCCATCTGCACGTTCGTTGCGATCGGTACGGTTGCGGTGATCGCTATGATCTTCTCGATGGATGCCATCATCAGCTTTGCGTTGCCGATGACCTTCGGTGTCGTTTCCGGTTTCTATTCATCTACGTTCCTGTGCACCCCGTTGTGGGCACTGTGGGTGGAGCACACCGCTCGTCGTAAAGCAGCTAAAGCCAAAAAATGATAATACGCAAGAAAGCCCCCGAAGTTTTCGGGGGCTTTTTACAAAGGATTGATAAAGCATGTTGACTACCGTCTTTTTTGACGTGGATGACACCTTGTTAGATTTTAAAAAGGCCGAGCTTGTCGCGTTATCTTCTACCCTAACAGAACTGGGTTTTACGCCGACAGAAGCGATGTTAGAGCGCTATCACGTAATAAACCGCTCACAATGGGAACTTCTTGAACGCGGCGAACTCACGCGTGAGCAAGTGCTGCGCCGTCGCTTCACACTATTTTTTGAGGAATATGGCCTGCCGTGTGACGTTGAAAAAGTCAAATCCCTGTACGAACACTTGTTGGGTGTCGGACACTATTTCATGCCGGGTGCACCCGAATTGCTCAAAACGTTACATAGACAATATGATCTGTATCTGATGACAAACGGTACGGCATCCATCCAGCGCCGCCGGCTGGACAGTGCGGGAATCCTCCCGTATTTTAAAGACGTATTTATCTCGCATGAGATCGGCTTTAACAAACCGGATCCGCGATATTTTGAGCACTGTTTTTCTTCTATTGACGGTTTTGAAAAAGAAAAGGCCGTCATCGTCGGTGACAGCCCCAGTTCCGATATTCGCGGTGGTAATCTGGTAGGACTTCGCACCTGCTGGTTTAATCCCTCGCACAGCGCGTGCCCTCCCGTTGCCAAACCGGATTTTGAAGTGGACAGCTTATACACATTACCCGCGCTGTTGGCTAAATTATAAGCGCAAGCTCACTTCGCCGGAAGATAACGCTTTGATCTTGCCGTTTCGATTTGACACGAGTAATTCAAAATCATCCGTTATCCCCTGCGCCGTTACCTCCTCGATAACCGTGCCGTTTATATCCAGCACCTCAACGGTGCGCCCCTTCAAAAGATCGCGTTTTCGGTAGGACGGCAAAAACGCTTTTGCCGATAGCGCCTCGTAATACCCCCAAAACCGCGCGATGATCGCCGCCGCCAGTTCTTCCCTTGGGTGAGCTGCCGACGGCGTTTTTTCGCCAAAAACGGCGCCTGCACGAGATTCTATCTCAGGCGGGAAGCCGCCGATCGGAGGAAACACGTTAATGCCGATTCCCAAGACGGCATATTGCAGGTTGTCGGCAATAGCACCTTCCGTTAAAATGCCGCACACCTTTTTACCCCGACAATAGACGTCGTTTACCCATTTGATGGATGAAGGAACTCCTGCGACTTCCTCGATGGCTTCGGCCACGGCGACCGCTGCGGCGGTAGTAACGTATAACGGTGTGGCGGCGGCATTTGGGCGCAGAATAATACTCATATACAATCCACTGCCTTTGGGAGAGAAAAACTGCCTGCCCATGCGACCTCTTCCCTGCCGTTGCGTATCCGCAAGTATAACAGTACCCTCGGGCGCACCCGCGGCCGCCTGCTCGCGTGCCAGCGTGTTGGTGGAATCCACTTCCCCGTATACCTGCAATCGAAAGGTTTCGCCCAGTCGTTTTTTCAAAACATATTCCGAAAGCAAACCGCTTGACATATACCTCTTCCCCTTTCCGATTAAAAAGTGCGTCAGAGCTAGTCTGACGCACTTTTTACATCGCGCTGAAATATTCCACGACACCGTCGGTGACCGCCTGCATCAGTTTGTCACGATATTCGGGTTTGATAAGCGCCTCTTTATCCGCCGTGTTATCCAAAAACGCACATTCCAACAGGATGGACGGGCAATGGAACAAGGAACGCGTCATGTAGAGTGTTCCCCAAACCGTACCGCTGGCGCGCGGTGTTCCGTTCGCCGAGGTGCCCACCCCATAGGCGGTTTCTACAGCGTGCATCTTATCATAAATAATTTTGGAAGGGGTATACGCCCACTCGGTATAGTAGTGTACGGTCGCGCCGGTGGCTTCACCATTGGCACCATTCATATGCACACTGATCACCAAATGATAACCTTTTGTTTGTGCCATCAGCACGCGGCTCTGTAACGATAAGTCGACGGTGAGCGGGGCTGTACGTGTCATGTCTACCGTTGCACCCAACGCTTCTAATTTGGTCTTGAGTGTGTTTGCATAGTCCAAATTGAACGGTGCTTCCCATGGCTTGTCGTACGGCGATCCGTGACCGGGATCTAACAAAATGCGAACCCCTTTTAATTTTTCGGAGGCAGCGTTTCCGGAAACGTTCGCCGGATTCAAAAACGAAATGGTTAGTTGGTTGCCGTTCCATGCGGTGGAAACACCGTAGAAGGCACCTTTTTTCTTCAGCGTCAGTTTTAAGACCAAATAATTTCCCGACTCACCGGCCACCCACTCGGCTGAACTGAACAAAGGACTTTTAGAAATATCCGGCACATTCGGCACTTCTGAAAGGTAATAGAAAGCAATTTCAACGTGCGTTGTGGTTTGTGAATAGTACTCTAATCCGTAATGCGGCGTGCCGGTAGTAAAATCTTGATAATATTTTTGTCCCCGCGTGCGCGCATACACGGGAATAGCGTAAGCAGCATTAAAGGTAAAGTTAGTATGCGTTGACGTGACAGAGGTTTGTCCGTTTTGCAAGGGCGTATAGGTCAGCGCGCTACCACTGGTCACGGCTGCATCCTTGCAGTAGACTCGTTTTCCGGAGGCCAACAAATAGTACGACAAGCTACCGCTGTAGGTGCTTACCAAATAATCCTTGGTGCCCTTTGGCAAATACGAATTATACGGGCGAGAATAATCATCCGTTAAGCCGCCACCCGAAAACGTTTCGGCATATTCCGAGGTGATCGTGACAATCTTCACGTCCTCGGAAGGGGCGGGCAACGGCGTGCCTGCCGGCACGGTCACACCCGGCGTGAGCGTTGTGTTGGTAGCCGTCGTTGTTGGTTGAGGCAACGCTTTGACGGTAACGTTCCCACCGGTTTTGGATTCTGTTAAGCCGTTATAGGTAGCACTTACTGTGATCTTTCCGAGATCTGTCGCCTGCCCGATCTTGCCCGCCGGCAAGGTATACGTTCCCTTATATTCCTGAAAATCGGTAGGGGCATTGCCGCTTTCCTCTTCCTTAATGGCAGAGGCCGTCAGTGCGATATTCGTACCGTTGATCGTTGCCGTGACACGCGATCCCTTGCGGGCAATGGCACTGACAATAAACGTACCGCCGCCATCAACCGATAGGTTGTCAGTCGGCAAAACACTTTGTAATATCGTCTGCTTATAGGTGATCGTATAGGTTTTTGTTGTTCCCTTATGAGAAAACACAAAAGTATTCACACCGATTTTTAAGGTGTGGTTCAGCGAGAAGAAGCCATGTTCTGACAGCTCCACCGTTTCGCCGTTCACGGTGAGCGGGAAGTTGGTATCCCCACCACCCTGCAGGGTAATGGTGGATTCCGAAGTGGTATAGTTTGTTTTTGTCGGAAAAGTCAGGGTCAGTTTTTTATAAATATACTCTTCATCCAGAGTACCTTCATACGCGCGCCGAAGTGCGTCGGCCGCACCGGTGGTATTGGTATGAAGGGCATTCAATGAGTCATAACAACTCCCCTGCCAAGCGGCAGTGGATTTGCAGTACAGATACTGCTGTGCCAACTGATCGGTGGCTTTCCAACCGGTATGATACGTACCGAGTCTTGATGCCGCATGCGATATGTACAGCGGGAGTTGCAGCTTTTCGGCGACACCGTCCCACCATTCCAGCACCTTTTGAAAAGAGGCGGTCGGATGGCTGGTCGAGCCGTTGATCTGCACCATAACACAATTAAACAGACCGTTTTCCAACCAGGAAAGCGTATCGGCACAGCCGTCGGTAAATTCCTCGTAATATTCCGCGGTTTTCGAACCACGCTCATCCACCGAGCTGTGTGCCCAGATACCGTTTGAAAGTAAGCCGGTGTAGAAATTGGGATTCGCTTCACAGATGATTTGCGTAACTTGTTTTATCAGCGTATCTAAAGCGATTTTGGCGGTTTCCCGCTCTTCATCCGCTACCTGCTCACCGGAAAAAGCAAAGCCGGAGACAAAATAGCCGTCCATTGCATAGCGAGCCGTCACTTCGCGAACGAGATCCAGTGTGTGCTTCCGTCCCTCCTCGGTGCGGGGATCCCACTCATCACCGTCTTGCACGCACAGATCCAATACGCCGTACACGTACAACTGCTTTTCTCGCGCTAACGATAAAATATATGAAATAGGATCAAATGCTTGTCCGTTTTCATCGGTAAGTTGTACACATTCGGCAATCTTAGAAGGATATATGAAAAGGTCGTTATTGTCTGTCTTTAACGGCAAAAGAACCGTATTGAATTCCCATTCCTCCATCACGGAAAACGCCGTATCGATCTGCTGTTTCACGGTTTTGACCGTGCTTTTGGAGGAGGTGTAATACTCCACTCCCGGTGTGAGCCAAACGCCTTTCATCTGTTCCGGTTTTTGATAGACCGGCACAATTCTTTCCGGCTCGGTCGTTGTGGGAGTTGTGATCGTAGTAGAGGGTGTCGTAACCGCGTTACCGTTAAATAATGACGCCATGGCATCCAGCACGCCGCCATAGGCAAAAAGTGCACAGAGTACTGCTACAGCCAGAATACCGGATGTGACGGCAATGGCGATCTTCCACCCCTTGGAAAGGCCAACCGCTCTCATGTGTTTTGCCATATGGTTTCACCTCTTTTTTTTATAAAACATCCCGTAAATTCTCGATTTCCCTCAGAGCAACGGATACGTCATTGGTTGACGACAGGCCCGAGACTTGATCGGGCTTTAAATAACTGTAGCTGTAAAAAGCCATGCCGGATACGTTCTTAGAACGCAGGTACAGTACGGATCGCTTGAGAATATCCGTATTTGTTGCCCATTCGGTCTTGCCGTTGCCCGCCCACGTATCGCTAAGCAGTCCTGCTTTATAGGTAGCGATACCGACGTACAGTTTCACGGAAGAGTGACGCGGGTACAACAGCCACGCATCGGTCATTTTATCAAACGGGCTACCGGAATGTTCAAAGCCGGTATAGATCTGCGGGCAGATATAATCGATATAGCCACTTTCTGCCATCCATTTTTTCGGATTGGCATACAGTTTTTCGTACGTGTTCTCGGCATTGATGGCAGGCGATACGCCGAAGATTCGGTTTTTGGCTTTGGTAATGGTATGGGTGCCGGCAATCAGCGTATCCACAGCGGCTCGGCGCCAATCAGCAATTGACAGCATACCGCCGTTCTTTTGATATGCCTCGTAATCGGCGCTCTCGTAACCGTATACCGTGGTAGCGTCCAAAACATCCGACGGATAAAAATAATCGTCGTACTGAATACCGTCAATGGCGTAGTTGTTCACCAGCTCACGGACACCGTTCAAAATAAGCTGTTGTGCCGCTGTTGAGCTTGGTACGTAGTAATATCGTTTACTTGAATCCGTAATCGTAGGGATCCCGTCAATCAAATATGCCGTATTCATCCCCGCTCGATACGGATTGACCCACGCGTGCAGCGCGATCCCGCGCTTGTGGGCGGCTTCTACCGCGTAACCGAGCGGATCGAAACCGGCAGAAATCAGTTTGCTGACGGAAGCCGCCGGTTTAAAATAAGCGGAAGAATAATAAGCATCACTGTTGGCGCGCACGTGAAAGAACAAGGTGTTCAGTTTGAATTCTTCCATCGTATCCAAAATGCCGTCAATCGCCGCTTTTGCCTTCTCGGCGGTGGAGCAGCCGCGAAATACGGTGTTTAATTCAATATACGATACCCATGCGGCACGCATTTCACTGGACGGCGTTAGCAAAGTGGGTTGTGTTGTGGTTGCCGTGCCGGTCGTTGTAATAGTGGTAGTGGTAACCGTCGTCTTTCTTTTCTTTGAGGTGACTGATGAGGAGGGACGGGCTGCCGTTTCGGTCGTGGTGTTTTGAACAATTGTCGTTTCCATATTTTCTGTGGTTTGCTCAACGGTGCTCGTTGTGATCGTGGACGCAAGGGTCGTTTGGTCCGTAACAGGCGAATCGGCGCCGCACGCCGTCAGGAAAAGCATTACCAGGCAC
>JAFSGO010000096.1 GCA_017440765.1 Clostridia bacterium | reverse complement strand
CATATTATAGTAAAAAAATCAATCCACAAGAAAAGTATATGCGTAAAAAAGTTTTTTTATAAAAAGGGCTTGACCTATTGCAAAAAGTATGATAGACTATTCCTACCTCAAAAGGGGTTTATTTTTTTGCGCCGTTTTTTAAAAACAGCGTGTGCCCCTGAGGGAGGCTCAAAAACCCATTATTGAAGGGAATTATTGGAGGTGCCGTTATGAGAGTCAAAGTGACCATGGCTTGCAGCGAGTGTAAGCAACGCAACTACAACACCATGAAGAACAAGAAGAACGATCCGGACAGACTTGAGATGAACAAGTACTGCCGCTTCTGCCGCAAGCACACTGTGCACAGAGAAACCAAGTAAGCAACGGAAGGAGAAAACAAGCGATGGTATTTTGGGGATTTATTTTGGCGGTGGCCGGTTTGCTCACCGTTCTCGTGTCTTTCCTCAGCAGCTTGAACATCTTTTCCGATATTAGTGCATACGGTTTCAGTGCATGGATCGGTGCTTTCTTCGCGCCGGAGTTTATCACCGGCAAAAAGATCGCTTTCTTTATCGCGGTGGTTTTGTTCGTCGTCGGTGTTATCTGCTTTTTCGTCGGTCGCGCTCGCGCGAAGAAAACCGGCGTGACGGATGCCAAGACGGACAAGAGCGTTAAGTTTTTGCGCGATTTAAAAGGCGAGTTCAAGAAGATCACCTGGCCGACCTTCCCCGCAGTTGTGCGAAACACCGGTGTCACGCTGGTGCTGTGCATCATTCTCGGACTCATCATTTGCCTGATTGATCTTGGCCTTGGTGCGTTGATCGATCTGCTGCTTTCGTTGGGTTGATAGGGGGGACATCCATGGCTGATGAGGCAAGATGGTATGTCGTTCATACTTATTCCGGTTATGAGAATAAGGTAGCGACCAATCTGGAAAAGATTGTCGAAAATCGCAAACTTCAGGATTGGATCCACGAGATCTCTATTCCGACGGAAACCGTCACGGAAATCAAAGACGGTGTGAAGAAGGAAGTAGAGCGTAAGATCTTCCCGGGCTACGTACTCGTCAAAATGGTGATGAGCGATGAATCTTGGTATGTTGTGCGTAACACGCGCGGCTGTACCGGCTTTGTCGGCCCGAACGGCAAACCCACTCCGTTGACCGAAGAAGAGGTCGCGGCACTGGGAGTCGAAAAACATCCGATCGAGATCACCTACCAAGTCGGCGATATGGTCAACATTATCGACGGTCCGCTGGAGAACTTCTCCGGCCGTGTGGATGAGATCGATCTGGAGAAGAACAAGGTCCGTGTGACCGTGTCCATGTTCGGCAGAGAAACACCTGTCGAGTTGGAACTCGATCAAGCGGAGAGCATGGAATAACACATTCCATCATTACAAACGAGGGTACGGGCAAATCGCCCTTTCCTGTGCGTCGGACACTTTTCCGACTGTGGGAGGTATGATGCAAGATCATGCCGCCATACCACAATTTTTGGAGGTGCAAGAAAAATGGCTCAAAAGATCAGCGGGTACATTAAACTGCAAATTCCGGCGGGTAAAGCAACGCCGGCACCCCCTGTTGGCCCTGCGCTTGGTCAACATGGTGTGAACATCATGGCTTTTACGAAAGAATTCAACGAGCGCACAAAGAATGACGCAGGTCTTATCATTCCGGTTATTATCACCGTGTATGCAGACCGCTCCTTTACGTTCGTTACGAAGACCCCTCCGGCAGCTGTTCTGATCAAGAAGGCATGCGGCATTGAGACCGCTTCCGGTGTTCCGAACAAGACGAAGGTTGCCAAGATTACCAAGGAGCAGATCAAGAAGATCGCCGAGACCAAGATGCCTGACCTGAACGCCGCATCCATCGAAGCTGCCATGAGCATGGTAGCCGGTACGGCTCGCAGCATGGGCGTTGAAGTTGTCGACTAAACATTGACGTTCCGGGTGGGAGGAACCACTGAAAATTCCGATTTTACCACTCATGCCAACCGCGACAATGCGTCGTGTGGATGGTAACTAACAGGGAGGAAAAAACCAATGAAACATGGTAAGAAATATGTCGACAGCGCGAAGCTGATCGACCGTGCCGCACAGTACGATGTGGCAGAAGCTCTGGATATTGCCGTGAAGACCGGCAAAGCCAAATTTGACGAGACCGTTGAAGTTCACGTGAAACTGGGCGTTGACAGCCGTCACGCCGATCAGCAGGTGCGTGGTGCGGTTGTCCTGCCGCACGGTACCGGTAAAAATCTGCGCGTTCTCGTGTTCGCAAAAGAAGATAAGCATCAGGCCGCTCTGGATGCCGGCGCCGATTATGTCGGCGGCGACGATCTGGTTGCTAAGATCAACGGCGGCTGGATGGATTTCGACGTCGTTATCGCAAGCCCCGATATGATGGGTCTTGTCGGTCGCTTGGGTAAAGTGCTCGGCCCCCGTGGCTTGATGCCGAACCCGAAAGCCGGTACGGTTACCCCGGACGTTGCGAAAGCTGTTACCGAAGCGAAAGCCGGTAAAATTGAGTACCGTCTGGACAAAACCAACATCATTCACTGCCCGATCGGCAAGGTTTCTTTCGGCGTAGAGAAGCTGCAGGAGAACTTTGATGCTCTGCTCGGCGCTATCGTTCGTGCGAAACCCGCCGCTGCTAAGGGTCAGTACATTCGTTCTTGCACGGTCGTGACCACGATGGGCCCCGGCATCAAGATCAACCCCGCTAAAGTCGGCTAATAAAAAAAGCTTGCATTTTAGCAAAACATCTGTTATACTGACTATTGCTGTTTTCCACAGACAGCGGGTGTGTCTGTAAAAGGCACTGAAAGTTGCCCGCCGAGGTTGACGGTAATGCACGATCGTTTTCGGTCGAATTGTGTTATCACCACCCTTTCTGTGTAAACGGAAAGGGTGTTTTTCTTGGAAAAACGGCATGTTATTCATGGTCTGACAGGAGGTGAAATGAAAATATGCCGAGTGAAAAAGTATTGTTGGAAAAGCAAGAGGTAGTTGCCAAACTCACCGAAAAGCTGACCGCTGCGAAAGCCGGTGTGGTCGTTGACTATTCCGGTATCACCGTGGCAGAGGACACCGTTCTTCGCCGCAAGCTGCGTGAAGCGGGCGTTGAGTACGCAGTTGTGAAAAACACGCTGTTGGGCCGCGCTGCTGAGAACGCCGGTTACGGTGATCTGAAGAGTGTGCTCGAAGGCACCACTGCTATTGCCACTTCCGAAAGCGATGAACTGGCTGCTGCTAAACTCCTTTGCGAGTATGCCGAGAAGAACGATAACTTCAAGGTGAAAGCCGGTTTCTTCGAGGGAAAAGTTATTGATCCCGCAACCGTCCAGAGTCTGGCGAAGGTACCCCCGAAAGAGGTGCTGCTGTCCATGTTTATTGGCGGACTCAACAACATGGTGGCCGGTTTGGCCCGTGCACTCAACGCTGTTGCTGAAAAGCAGGGCGAAGGTGCTGCTGAGGCGTAAGTGCGTCTCTGAATTCTAATAAATCTTATCAAATTTAAACGGAGGTATTATCATGTCTGAGAAAATCACTGCCATGATCGAAGAGATCAAGGCCCTGACCGTTTTGGAACTGAACGAGTTGGTTAAAGCTATTGAGGAAGAATTTGGTGTTTCCGCTGCGGCTCCCGTGGCTGTTATGGCCGGTGGCGCTGCTCCTGCGGCTGCTGCTGAGGAGAAATCTGAGTTTGATGTTGTTTTGGCTGAAGTCGGCGCGAACAAGATCAACGTTATCAAGGTTGTCCGTGAAGTGACCGGTCTGGGCCTGAAAGAGGCGAAGGATCTGGTTGACGGCGCTCCGAAGACCGTTAAAGAAGCTGCCGGTAAGGACGAGGCAGAAGAAATCAAAAAGAAGCTGGAAGAAGCCGGCGCCAAAGTCGAACTCAAATAAGTTTGATTTTACACAAAAAAGCACCATCTGCGGATGGTGCTTTTCTTCTTATGTTTTGGCTTCGCTATTGATAAATTTGTCTGTTTGTGGTACAATTATCGCCGATTGGAGGGAGCGCTGTGGCAATCACGATCAAGCCGGAAGCACGCAAGGCCATTTCCTTGGGTTCTTTGTGCGCTGTGTCCTATTTAGCGGTATATATTGCGCGTAATATTTTAAGTGCCGTTTCGCCGCAAATGGTTGAGCAGGACATTTTCACTAACGAGGAATTTGGTGCTTTTTCCTCCTTGTTTTTTATTACGTATGCGATCGGCCAACTGATAAACGGGCTTGTTGGAGATAAGATCAAATCAAAGCATATGATCAGTTTTGGCCTGCTCCTTTCCGGTATTACCGGCTTACTTTTTTCCGTTGTTACCGATCACCTTATGCTGTCGTATATTACATACGCGGTTATGGGCTTTTTTCTTTCCATGATCTACGCTCCTATGACGAAGGTCGTTTCCGAAAACACTACGTTGATCTATGCAGAACGCTGTAGTTTAGGATATACTTTTTCGGCATTGCTCGGTTCACCCTTTGCCGGCCTGTTAGCGCTGTTTTTGCCATGGAAAGGCGGCTTGCTGTTTAGCGGTGCTTTGCTTGCTGTCTTGGGCCTTATTTGTATGGTTGCCTTCCGTGCTTTTGAACACAAAGGATACATTAAGTATCATCAATACGACTGTTCTCTTGGGGAGGGTAGCAGTTATTGGGTATTGTTTAAACATCAGATCGTTCGTTTTACGGTGGTATCGTTTATCACCGGTATTATTCGTACTGCGGTGGTGTTTTGGTTTCCCATTTATTTGGCACAATATCTTGGTTACTCTGCCAGTACCGCATCGCTGATCTTTACAGTCGCTACCTTGGCAATTTCCGCCTCCTCGTTTTTGGCAGTCCTACTTCACACGCTCCTAAAACGCAATTTGATCTTAACGGAATTTATCGGGTTTACCGGTTCATCATTCTGCTTTTTTCTCTTGCTTTGCGTACATATTCCACTCTTAAACGTGCTGCTACTCTCCTTAGCTATTCTCTTCAGTAATATTTCAGCTGCAGCCATGTGGAGCATTTATTGTCCGAGTTTGCGTGAAACCGGTGTGGTATCAGGCGCTACCGGCTTTTTGGATTTTGTCAGTTATATGGCGGCGGCATTGGCCACTTCCATCTTCCCGCATGCGGTGGATGCAATCGGTTGGGGCGGGGTCATTTTGGTATGGTTTAGTTTGGTTGCCATCGGTGCTTTGGTGACACTTCCCATCAAAAAACGAAAGGAACAGGTAACATGTTAAGTGAGTATTGGAAACAATTTAAAAGCGGTACAGACATCCGTGCCGTTGCAATGGACGGTGTTGATGGAGAACCTTGTACACTTACTGATGAGGTGGTGGAACGCATCATCGCTGCATTTGCCTGTTGGCTTTCCGAAAAAGCAGGGAAGTCTTGTGCGGAGTTAACCGTTTCGGTTGGTCGTGACAGCCGCTTGTCAGGCCCGCGTATTCGCGATGACGTTGCCCGCGCTTTAAGCGCTTGCGGGATTCGTGTATTGGATTGCGGTTTGTCTTCCACACCCGCTATGTTTATGACAACGATTGATCTCGGATGCGACGGTGCTGTTCAGATTACCGCCAGTCACCATCCGTGGCACCGTAACGGGCTAAAATTCTTTTTGCCGAGCGGCGGTATTG
>JAFSGO010000011.1 GCA_017440765.1 Clostridia bacterium | reverse complement strand
TCTTTCAAAGAGGTCAACGAGGCGTATGAGGTGTTGTCGGATTCGGACAAAAAGGCACGCTACGACCAGTTCGGTCATGCCGGTGTCGATCCGAACTTCGGTGCCGGCGGTGCCGGTGGCTACGGCGGCTGGGGCGGCGGCATGGATTTTGACTTCGGTGATATTTTCTCCTCCTTCTTTGGGGGAGGCGGTCAGCGAGCCAATCCCAATGCACCCAGACGTGGCAGCGACGTTGCGGCATCCGTGATTTTGTCATTTGAGGAAGCGGCATTCGGTTGCAAGAAGCAGATCGACGTCCGTGTGATCGAAACCTGCCGCACCTGCGGTGGATCCGGTGCGGCAAAAGGAACAACGGTTTCCACTTGTCCGGTCTGCCGCGGAAGCGGCCACGAGGTCAGACAACAGCGCACGCCGTTTGGTGTCATGCAGTCGCAGGTCGTGTGTTCGCGATGCCAGGGAAAAGGCAAGATCATCGAAACGCCATGCCCGGATTGTCGCGGCGGCGGTCAGGTGCGTGTGAGTACCAAGGTGGGCGTGAACATTCCTGCCGGTATTGACGACGGTCAGGTCCTGACGGTGCGCGGCAAGGGGAACGCGGGCGTAAACGGCGGTCCTGCGGGCAACCTGGAGGTTCAGGTATCGGTGCGGCCGCACCCCATCTTTGAACGTGATAACTATAATCTCTTGTGCGAATTGCCGTTGACCTTTGCACAATTGGCGCTCGGAGCGGAGATTGAAATTCCCACTTTGGAGGGACGTGTGCCGTACACCGTTAAAGAAGGTACACAGCCCGGCGAGATCATTCGGTTGCGCGGTAAAGGTATCTCCTATGTCAACGGTCGCGGTAAAGGTGATTTGATCGCCCGTATCACGGTGGAAGTGCCGAAGAGTCTTTCGTCAAAGCAAAAGGATTTACTCAAAGCATTTGAAGAATCTCTCGGCGAAAAGAATTATCAAAAACGCAAAACTTTTTTTGATAAGGTAAAGGATGTCTTTAACTAACCGTTGCGTTTTGCGGGATTTATTGATATACTTAAAACATGGCAGGAGGTGACGGCAGCATGAAAAACAATAAAAACCTGGCACAGTGGATCACGTTATTCCTGTTGGGTCTTGCGTTGATCGTGGTATATAAAGCGTTTGACAGTTTAGGATGGATCTGGGCTACTTTCCTGCGCCTGCTTTCCATTTTAACACCGTTCGTGATTGGATTTATTATCGCGTTTTTGCTGTTTGCGCCGGTCAACCGCATCGACGAATTCTTCCGCAAACGAAAAGCGAAATTCTTCCAAAAGGCGGCACGACCGCTGTCAGTGCTGATCGTGTACGTGTTGGCACTCGGTGTTGTCGTCGGTTTGGTTTATATCGTGATTCCGGCATTGGTTGCGGCATTGAAAGATTTTATCGCCAACGTTCCCACCTACTACACGAACGTGATGTCGTTTATCGGACAATACACGCAGCCGGGCGGTTTGCTTGAAAACTTTGATATTCAAGGTAAGATCAACGAGCTGTACGCATTCGTGCAACAGTATCTCACCGTCGAGCGTATTCTCGGTTATGTGAGCAGCATCAGTCAGGTGACCTCCTCGGTCGTGGACGGTGTGATGGCAATTATTGTGTCGGTGTATATGCTGCTTGGCAGGGAGTCGTTGGTATCGGCGTGCAAATCGGTGCTGGGGTTGGTATTCAAGCCGCGCACGATGCAGTCGATGTCATTGTATGGACATAAAACGGCGCGCATTTTCTACAATTACATTTACAGCCAGTTGCTTGACGCGTTGGTTGTCGGTGTATTGGCGACCATTGGCTTTTTGCTTGCGCGGATGCCCAATGCGCCCGTGTTCGGAATGCTGCTTGGCATCATGAACATGGTGCCGTATTTTGGTGCCTTGATCGGCGGTGCGCTGAGTGTACTCATTATGTTGCTGTCCGGCAATTTGTACGGAGCGCTGTTTATTGCGATCTATATTATCGTGATGCAGCAGATTGATGCGAACATCATTCAGCCGCGTATTATCGGTGACAACGTCGGTATTCGACCGATCTACGTGCTGCTCGGCATCACCGTGTTCGGCGGGTTGTTCGGGTTTTGGGGCATCTTCCTCGGGGCACCGTGTATGGCGGTCGTTCAAATGCTGGTGGCGGATTATATACAGTATCGTAATACGCTCACAACGTCAAAGAAAACCCCTTTTGAATAAACAAAGTAAGAGCGGAGAATCGTATCAAACGATTCTCCGCTCTTTTTATATGTTTTGCAGTAGTTCGTCGGCGAGTGTTTCGTAGCGTTGCCAATCCATCGCGGCGGCGCTGTATTGTTCGAGTTGATCATGCACCGTTTTCGCCTGCGCAGACAGTGCGGTTGCCTCACGCAACACTTCGGCCGCGGCGCGGCGGAGAAAGGATAGACGCTGACGGTGGCGGCGCAGCCGTTCCGTGTCCAAAAACCGGGATGCGTGGATACGTCGAAAAATCGGGAAATCAACCTTGTGAAAGCTGTTGGAAGTGGTAAAGGCAAGGCCAAGTTCCGGCAACAGCAGGTGCTCCGGCCCATCATTTGGAAACAAGGGGCACGGACACGCTATACAACGTTTACCGTCGGCGGTTGCTGCCTTTTCCAGCTCGGACAGCAGCAGAGAGCCGGCTGCGCCTTGCTCATCTTCGATTGCATAAATGCGGGGACAAAGGGCTTGCAGAGTATCGTAAAGAGTAATCCATCCGTCGGGGGTAAACGCGCTTAAAAAGCGGATCTCGCTTGCAAGCGACTGCGCTTCGCTCTTTTCGCTTTGCCATTCGGAAATCGCCAGACGACGGGCAAAGCGGCATACTTTTTCGCGGTCCAGACACTCGTTCTCGATACGGCGACTGTCACTGAACAGGGATGCCGCCGCGCGCAGATGCCCGCAACAGCGCTGGTGTAACGCGCGCTTTTCGTCCGTCAGCGCAACAACCGAGGGGGCGTTGTCATACAAAGGCCCCATACAAAGCGATAACGGGACGATTTGTTCTACGGCGCCCCAATACGTCGGTTCTATACCGTGTGGTGCGGTGGCGTCGATCAGACACAGCCGTCGATCGGGAAACCGTACCGCGTCCAATGAGTTTGGATCGGACGAGCAACAAAACACTTCTGCCGTTTCGCCTGCAGCGGTGAGCCGATCGTATACACGCCGCAACAGCGTGGATTTGCCCGTTCCTGCGCCGCTCTTGAGAAGAAATACCCGCCAGCCGTCGGGGGTATACAGCGATTCAGCCGTTCCGGCGAACCCATTAGGGGTATTGCTGCCTAAAAAGAACCGTACCGGTGCCTGAAATACCGACATCGTATCACTCCTTCGTATACCATAAGAGAATCGAACCCGCAATGGGCATTGCGGGGTTCGCCTATCTTATGGTATTACAATACGCCGAAAGAGTGCGGTTGGTTACGGTTTTCGGTATAGATTGGCGCTGCCTTCGTGAATGCCTTCTCGCCGCAGTACGTAGCGCAACGTCGAAAAGAAGATATACGAGTCGAGTAAAAAGGAATAATTGCGCGCATATTCCGCATCGTAGTGCGCCTTTATTCGCGGCGGCAGATCGTCACGGCCGCGGATCTGGGCAAGCCCCGTGATGCCGGGGCGTACCGTGTCTGCCCCGAGGCGATGCCGCAGATGAGTCAGATACGTTTCTGCCGGGATCACCGGACGCGGACCGACAAAGCTCATATCCCCTTTGAGAACGTTCCACAGTTGCGGCAGTTCGTCAAGACTGGTTTGACGCAAAAAACGACCGACCGATGTAATATATCGTTGAGGATGCTGTAGCTGTGCCGTGGCAATGTTGGCGGGTGCCGCTGTCATCATGGTGCGGAATTTATAAATAACGAATAAGCGACCGCCTTGCCCTGAGCGCAGCTGTCGGAATATCGCGGGTCCGTCGGAATCCATGCGAACGACCAGTGCAATGATGGCAAAAACCGGTGATAACAGGACCAGTAAAAGCAGCGACAGTGCTATATCCAAAAGACGTTTCAAACCGCTATACACACGATCGCTCCTCTTTAAAATTGGGTTAACATTAGTATAACCGAAATGACAAAAATCACGGCGGGATCACATGGCTAATCATGAAAAATTTACCGATAAACAATAAAATTTTAAAAAAACGGGCGTTTCTACTGCAAAAAAAGAGCCGTTTTTTAGTGCAAATTAGACAAAAACAGCAGTTGCCTTTTAGATAAAATCGGTCGGCTATACAGACTTTTTTTCATTCACGGAAAAACGCTTGATTTTTGAAAATGGGGATAGTATAATTGCTTTCGGCAAGCGAGGAACAGATGCTTGTTCACTTGTCAGATACACGCAACCATCTCAATCAGAAAGAAAAGGAGGAGACCATTATGCGTGGAGTCGTTGCTCTGCAAACCAATACAAACAACGCCAAAAGCGCCGGTGGCTATTCTTCGTTTAAGCGTTGCTTGGATATTTTATTTGCTCTCATGTTTATCATCGCGTTATCGCCCGTGATGGTGATCGTGGCGATCGTTTCCGCGATCGATACCAAAGGATCTCCGATCTTTGTGCAGGACCGTATGGGCCGTTTTGATACACCGTTTAAAATTTATAAGTTCCGCACGATGAGTGTGTTAGCTCCTGCCAATATGGCAACGCACAAGTTAGAAAACCCCGAACAATACATTTCTCGTGTGGGCGGGTTACTTCGCCGCATGAGTTTGGACGAGCTCCCGCAGCTGTTCAACGTGCTCAAAGGGGATATGAGCTTTGTCGGTCCGCGTCCGGTCGTATTGTCGGAGCGCGATCTGCTCCGTTTGCGCCATCGCAACGGTGCCAGCCGTGTCCGTCCAGGCATCACGGGTCTTGCTCAGGTCAGCGGCCGTGATACCGTGACCGTTTACGAAAAAGCACGTTTGGACAGCGAGTATGCAAAGTCCTATTCGCTGAAAGAGGATATGTCGATTTTGGTGAAGACCGCCATGCAGGTGATTCATTCCGAAGGCATTGTCGAGGGTGCTAACGCTGAAATCAGCGCAGCGCCGGCCAAGACCAGACATTCCGCTTGATTTTACCTGAAAATCGGCTATAATAGTATTGTTACGGGGTTCGCTCGCAGCGAACCCCGTTCTTAGCGTATTAGGAGGTTTTATTATGAGTGAATGTACACACGATTGCAGTTCTTGCTCGCAGAATTGCAGTGAGCGCGCAAACGATCTGCACGCTAAATTGAACGAGTTTAGCCATATTAAAAAGGTCGTAGCGGTCAGCAGCGGCAAAGGCGGTGTGGGTAAATCCTCGGTTACCAGCTTGCTTGCTGTGATGATGGCACGCCGCGGTTACAAAGTCGGCGTGTTGGATGCCGATATCACCGGCCCGTCGATCCCGCGCGCGTTTGGGTTGACACAAAAAGCGCAGGGTGCGGATATTGGTATCCTGCCGGCGGAAACGCACATGAATATTAAAGTGATGTCCATCAATCTGCTGTTAGAGGATGAAACACAGCCGGTCGTGTGGCGCGGTCCGGTGCTTGCCGGAGCGGTCACACAGTTCTGGACCGACGTTGTGTGGGGCGATCTGGACGTGCTGTTCATCGACATGCCTCCCGGAACGGGTGACGTGCCGCTCACGGTGTATCAGAGCTTGCCGGTCGATGCTACCGTGGTGGTATCCACTCCGCAATCGCTCGTACAAATGGTGGTCGGCAAAGCCAAAACGATGGCGGATTTGTTGAACATTCCGGTCATCGGCATGGTGGAAAATATGAGTTATCTGCGTTGCCCTGATTGCGGCAAGCAGATCACCTTATTCGGCGAAGAAAACGGCCTGGATCAAGCGGCAGAGCAGATGGGTATCCCGCTGCTCGCCAAACTTCCGATGGATGCGCAAGTGGCGCGTTTGTGCGACGAAGGCGAGATCGAGCGTGCGGTGTGCGACGAGATCGCACCTGCCGTGGATGCGGTGGAAGCCCTGCTGAAATAAAAACAAAAAGAAAAAGCGTTGCGAGAGTTTTACTCTCGCAACGCCTTTTTATTATCCTTGATAGGTCGTGATCTCAATGCTCTTGATGGTGACCGCCTCGGTGGGTTTATCGTTCTCGTCGGTTTTTACCGCTGCAATGGCATCCACGACGTCCATGCCGGCAAACACCTGGCCGAACACGGTGTGTCCGCCTTTTTTGCGCCAAGCGCCGTCCAACGTGATGTTGCCGCCGTTTTTCTCGTATAGTTCCCATACGGCTTCCGGCACACTTTTATAATCCAACGGCATATATTGAGCGAGTATGTCGTCCCAAGTACCGTAATAGGCCTCTACGGTTTCTTTTCCGTAGGAAGTGAGTAAACTGTTATATTGGCTCTTGAGGGTTTGTACGTCTTCCTCGGAGTACGCATACTTATCGCGCTCGCCGAAAGCATCCGGACCGCCCTGATTAATAAAGAACTGACTGCCGTTGGTGTTCACACCGCTGTTCGCCATGGCGAGTGAGCCGCGCAGGTTGAGAAGCTTTTGATCGAATTCATCCTCAAACGGGTTTCCCCAAAAACTTTCACCACCGGTGCCGTCACCTTTCGGATCACCGCCCTGGATCATAAAATCCTCAATCACGCGGTGGAAGGTTAACCCGTTATAATAGCCGTTTTGTGACAGCTTGACAAAGTTTTCCACCGTTTTGGGTGCACCTTCGGGGAAGAAACGAATGGAAATGTCACCTTTTGAGGTGTGCATGATTGCAATTTGCTCGCCGACGGAAGGCATCTCTAACTGGAAACCGACCGCTTTATCTCCGTAAGCAGTGGTGACGTTGTTTTGTAACGCATTGTCTTCTTGAACGCCGCAGGCGGTCATACTGAGGCAAAGCACCGCAACCGCCAAAAACGTGAGAAGCTTGGTCGCTTTCATCGTATCCATCCTTTATCGTAATTTTCGCCGCGCGATCGGCGGACGCTCGTTCTGGAGAAACGGCAGCAGCCGCGAGAGTTCGTCGATCTCACGGCTCTGTGCGCGCAAAAACGCGGCACACGCAGGATCTCTCATCAACAATGTCCCCGCTCGGCGTACCGCGCGCACAAAATCGGGCTTCAGCCGCACGTGAGCGCAGTTTCGCGTCAGAGGACACAGCCGCCAGCTTCGCGGGTCGTACACCGCGCGCACGAGCCCATCCTCTCCGACGTAGGGAAACAGCGGGAACACGCGGCAGGCGAACGGACGCATCTCGCGGCGGCAGCTGCCGTTGCAGGTGAGCAGAGTTCCACCGCCCGCAGAAACGATAGTAAAACCCTCGTCAGCAAGCAAGTTTTCTTCGCCGGGCAGCAACAGCATCCCAACGCTCTCTGCCGACGGGCGGCAGCAGCGCCCGTCACACACGTTTCCGCAATCGGTATCAAGCGGGGTGACGTTTTTAAGCAACGCGAGTGCCTGCTGTAATACGTCAGACATTAGTCACGTCAATGCCGAGGATGGTGACGTCCTCCAACGGCTTGTCGCTATGGTTGGTCGCGACGGAGGCAATGGCATCTACGACGTCCATCCCCTCAAACACCTGACCGAACACCGTGTGATGGTAGTCAAGGTGCGGAGTGCCGCCGTGTTCACGGTATGCGTTCTCTGCTTCCTCGGGGAAATAGTCGCGCAGCTCCTGCATTTGGGAAAGCAGGCCGGGGTGAACCGACGAGGCCTGCACGATGAAGAACTGACTGCCGTTGGTGCCGGGACCCGCGTTTGCCATGGACAAGGCACCGCGGACGTTGTGCAACGACGGGTCAAACTCGTCTTTAAAGGGGGCACCCCAGATGCTTTCGCCACCGCAGCCGGTACCGGTCGGATCGCCACCTTGGATCATAAAATCCTTGATGACGCGGTGGAAGATCAGCCCGTCATAATAGCCGTTTTTGGCATGGGTAACGAAGTTTTCCACCGTCTTGGGTGCTTGTTCGGGGAACAACCGAATCGAAATATCCCCGTGGTTGGTGTGCATAACGGCGATTTGTTCGCCCGTTTTCGGTTTATCTAATTGTTTCATAGCGATTCTCCTTAGTAGGCCTTGCCCCAGACCACCATCGTCTTCGCAGGTTTACCGCAACACACGCAGGTGTCGGCAATCTGCTCCTGCTCGAACGGCATGCAACGGCTGGTGACACCGGCGACTTCCTTGAGTTTCAGCTCGCACGCCTCGTCACCGCACCACATCGCCTTGATCAGACCGGGCTGTTCGTCGGCGGTTTTCACCATGTCTTCCATATTGGTGACGGTAAAGGTCATGCCCTCACGGCGGTCGAGTGCTTTCTGATACAGACCGTCGTGTACCGCTTGCAGCAGCTCGGGGATCTTGGTTTCTAATTCGTCCAGCGATACCACCGTCTTTTCGCGGTTGTCACGTCGTACCAGTACGCACTGGTTATTTTCAATATCACGCGGGCCGATCTCCAGACGGAGCGGCACGCCCTTCATTTCGTATTCGGCAAATTTCCAACCGGCGGAGTTATCCGAATCGTCCACCTTTACACGCGCCACGGCGGACAGACGGTCGGCCAATTCACGCGCCTTGTCCAACACACCGGGTTTGTGCTGTGCAATGGGCAGAATGACCAGCTGGATAGGCGCTACCGCGGGCGGTAACACTAAGCCGTTATCGTCGCCGTGCGTCATGATGATCGCCCCGATGATACGGGTGGACATGCCCCACGAGGTCTGGTGAGGATACTGTTGCTGGTTGGCACGGTCGGTGAACTGAATGTCGAAAGCGCGGGCAAAACCGTCACCGAAATAGTGGCTTGTACCGCTTTGCAGTGCCTTACCATCGTGCATCATGGCTTCGATGGTGTAGGTTGCTTCTGCACCGGCAAATTTCTCTTTGTCGGTCTTGCGTCCTTTGACCACCGGAATGGCCAACGATTGCTCGCAGAAATCGGCATAAACGTTCAACATACGCTCGGTTTCTTCCAAGGCCTCCTCGGCCGTTTCGTGCATGGTGTGGCCTTCCTGCCAGTAGAATTCCATCGTGCGTAAGAAAGGACGCGTGGTCTTTTCCCAACGGACGACCGAGCACCATTGATTGTACAGCTTGGGCAGGTCACGGTAGGAATGAATGATGTCTGCATAATGCTCGCAGAACACCGTTTCCGAGGTCGGGCGCACGCACAAGCGCTCCTGCAGTTTTTCGTCGCCGCCGTGGGTGACCCATGCGACTTCGGGTGCAAAACCCTCCACGTGGTCCTTTTCCCGTTGTAATAAGCTTTCAGGGATGAACATCGGCATCATAATGTTTTCGTGGCCGAGCGCTTTGAAGCGGGAATCCAGATCGTTACGGATATTTTCCCACAGCGCCGTGCCGTACGGACGCACGATCATGCAACCGCGCACGCCGGAATAACTGGCGAGCTCCGCTTTCTTGACAACGTCGGTATACCACTGGGCAAAGTTTTCGTCCATGGAAGTGATTGCTTCCACCATCTTTTTATTATCAGCCATAATGTGTGATCCTTTCGGAATTTATTTTTTATCGTCTTTATCCTTAGCGAATTTGTTGAGCAGGTTAACCGCAGCCATGATCAGCAGCATAACGGCAAAGATACCGACCATGCCGAGCAACATTAACAACAAAGCGTTTTGAAGTGCAATAGACATTTTGTTTTCCTCCTCTTATGCGCCGATCAATTTCGGGACGACTGTCAAGATGATACCGCCCGCGACGACCGAGCCGATCTGTCCTGCTACGTTAGCGCCGACGGCGTGCATGAGCAGGTGGTTTTGATTGTCTTCTTTAAGTGCCATTTTCTGAATAACACGAGCAGACATCGGGAATGCCGAGATACCGGCGCCACCTACCATCGGATTGATCTTCTTACCCTCCGGCAAGAAGATGTTGAGGAACTTGGCAAACAGTACACCGGCGATGGTGTCAAACACAAACGCGACCAAACCGAGCGCCATAACGATGATGGTGTCGAGTTTCACAAAGTTTTCCGCTTTCATGCTGGCGGATATGGACAGACCCAATACGATGGTAATGAGGTTGGCGAGCGAGGTCTGTGCGGTTTGCGACAGATTGTCGAGTTTTAAGCATTCACGCAACAAGTTACCGAACATCAGCATACCAACCAGCGATACGGATTTCGGTGCGATCAGACCGGCGATCACGGTTACCACGATGGGGAAGAGGATACGGGTCTTACGCGATACCGAAGACGGGCTGTAAGACATGTGAATGGTACGTTCTTTTTTTGTGGTCACCAGTTTGATGGCGGCGGGCTGAATGATCGGCACCAACGCCATGTAGGAATAAGCGGCGACCATGATGGCGGGCAGAAGCGGGGTCTGCAACACGTTAGCCACCAAAATTGCGGTGGGACCGTCTGCTGCGCCGATAATACCGATCGAAGCGGCATCTTTAAAATCGTAGCCGAGCAACGTGGCGACGGCAACGGTCAGGAAAATACCGAATTGCGCGGCACCGCCGAATAAAAACATTTTTGGGTTTGAGAGCAAGGGGCCAAAGTCGATCATGGCACCGATACCGATGAACAGAATCAGCGGCAACGCCTCGGATGCTTCAATACCGACTTTAAACAGCCAGTCGATAATACCTTGTGAGCCGTCGGCGGCGTTGCCGATCGCACCCGAAAAGGGGAGGTTGACCAGAATGGCGCCAAGTCCCATCGGCATCAGCAATGAGGGCTCGAAATCTTTGGAGATCGCCAGCCAAATCAGCAGACCGCCGACTGCCAGCATGATAAGGTTTTTCCAACCGCCGTCTTCTGTTACAAAGAACAAAAGACTCTCCCACAAAAACTCAAAATGTTGCAACATGTTACGATACATCCTTTCCGCTTTTGCAAACACCTTTCATTATATAAAAAAACGATTCATTTTTCAACACCGAATGGTCACTTTTTTAAAAAAACAGAACAAAGCCGAAAGGACAGAGAATAGGACTTGACGAAAGGCAGGGTATGATTTATAATTACTATAGGTTTTTATGCGGTGCAGAGTCGCGATTTATAGGTTATCATATAGAGAAGGAGCGTTACCCTCTATGCAAGAAATGGACATCAGACTCATTTTTGGCGTTCTGTTGGGACGAATCAAGTGGATCGTCGCCAGCGTTGCGGTAGGTGTACTGTTGTTTGCGTCGTACGCCTATTTCTTTGTTCCGGAACAATATACTTCCTCTTCCTTGCTGTATATCCGCAATATGGCATCGGATACGGAGACAAACAGTGCAACTGCCAGCAACTTGTCGGCAGCCGAGTACTTAGCGAATACCTATGCCGTTGTGATGAAGACCGAACCGGTCCTCAAAAAAGCATATACACGATTAGACGGTCAGCTTTCGCTGGATGAGCTCAAGGGAATGGTGTCCTCCTCGTTGATGGAAGATACCACCCTGCTTGAAATTTCTGCCAGACACGGTGACCCGAAGACGGCACAGATGGCGTGCAGCGCGATGGCATACGCGGTTGCGGATATGTTCCCAACCGTGACCGGCGAGGTCACCTCAGCGAAGGTCGTCGAGGATGCAACCGATGCCGTGCAGACCGCACCGAACGTGTTGCGCAACGGCTTGATCGGTGCGTTGATCGGATTGGTGCTTTCGGTAGCTGTTATTTTGTTGCGTGAATTCTTGGATAACACCATCCGCGATAAAGAAACGCTACAGTTGCAGATCGACGTACCGGTATTGGGCGAGATTCCCAGTTTCACAGCCAACAACGGCAAAAAAGGGGGCAAACACCATGCGTAACGGAAACGATAGCGGTGCTACAAGCGCGCGTCCTATAGCGACCACATTTCAGATCGTCGAGGCCTATAAGACGGTTCGTACCAATTTGTTGTTTGCATTGGCTCCCCATAAGCGGAAAATCGTATTGTTTTCCAGTGCAGA
This sequence comes from Clostridia bacterium, assembly GCA_017440765.1. Lineage (GTDB taxonomy): Bacteria > Bacillota > Clostridia > Oscillospirales > Acutalibacteraceae > RGIG3009. Next base: position 2,159 of record JAFSGO010000011.1, on the reverse strand, counting down.
ACCCAATGCAGGTAAAACAACGGCTTCTTCCAATTTGGCCATTACGATGGCACAAACGGGTGCTCGTGTTCTGTTGATCGATGCAGACCTGCGTAAGCCCTCTCAGCACAAGACGTTTCGTGTGAAAAAGCACAACGGCTTGTCGCGCATTTTATCCGGAGAACTTAAATTTAACGAGTGCGTGTGCCGTGAAGTGGCGCACGGAATGGATTTGCTTCCCAGTGGTTCTCTGCCGCCGAATCCTTCGGAACTTCTCGGTTCGGAAAATATGGATAAGTTGCTGGACGAGGTGTCTGCTCAATACGACTATGTCTTTATTGATACCCCGCCGCTGTGCGTAGTGTCGGATTCGCTGGTGTTGTCTGAAAAAGCTGCCGGCACCGTGCTGATCACCCGCCAAGGACAGACAACTTACGAGGAACTGCGCCGAGCCATTGAAAATATTCAGGATGTGCAAGGCAATTTGTTAGGTGTCGTGATTTCGGATATGAAAGAGGCCGGTCGTCCGTACAGCCGTTACGATCGGTATAAGTACTACAAAGCACACGATTACTCCTATACGCAGGCGCCGGAAGCTTAACTTTTGCAGCCCCATTTTCTCCCCGCCGATGGGAGACCTGAGGTGATTTTACGTGAAAGAAAAGAGTCAGACGACCGGACGCTCTCGCTTGTCTCAGATGCGGGAGTTGTGTGTTGTCTTGATCGATATGGTCATACTGGCGCTCAGTCTTTTCGCCCTGTATTTTCTGTCGGTACACAGTGACGGAGGGTTCGTTCATTTCTTCAATAGCAGAGCCCCGCTTCATTTCTTACTCTTAGGGCTGTGTATCCAGTTCAGTATGATCCTGTTTAAAACCTATGCCAGTTTGTGGCGATACGCCATGAGTCGAGAGTATTTAGCGTTGTTTAAGGCGGGTGCAGTAGGGTATATTCTGTATTTGTTGATTGCCGGCTTTGCCTTTACGAAAACACCCCCGGTGATTCCGATGCTGTTCTCGACAATGGTGCCGCTTTTACTGATGTTATTGATGCGGTTGTGCTACCGTTGGTATCGGGATTGGACGATTTCCAGCCATATGGCGCAAAACAAAACGGCGGCGATCATTATCGGCGCCGGTGATGCCGGGGTAGTGCTGTTAGACGAAATGCGTCGCAATGCGAACAATACCTATCGTCCGGTATGCTTGGTAGATGACGATCCGTTCAAGATCGGTAAGCAGATACAAGGCGTACCGATCGAAGGCCCGATCAATCGGATGGCGGATATCGTGGAGCGGTACAATGCCCGTACCATTTACATGGCCATTCCCTCTGCCGGTGAGAAGAAGCATCGGGAAATTTTACAGCTTTGTATGCCGCTCGGCTGCAAGGTGCGCTTGCTGCCGGATATACTGTCCTTGTCGAGCGAATCCGAAGAGCCGCTGATGAAGCAAGCGCGCGAAGTACGCATTGAAGATTTACTGGGTCGTCCGCAGGTATCGTTTGACAACGATGCGAGTGCGATGTTTTTGCACGATAAGGTCGTGATGGTGACCGGCGGAGGCGGGTCGATCGGTTCAGAGTTATGTCGTCAGATCGCCAAACAGAAGCCGCGTCAATTGATCATTGTGGATATTTACGAAAACAATGCGTACGATATTCAGCAAGAATTGCGCTATGTACACGGACAATCCCTGGATCTGCGTATAGAAGTAGCGTCGGTGCGTGATGAACACAAGGTCAATCGCTTGTTTGAACGCTATCATCCGCAGGTCGTCTTCCATGCGGCGGCGCACAAACACGTGCCGTTAATGGAAAACTGTCCCGAAGAGGCGATTCGTAACAATGTTTTCGGCACGTACCACGTGGCTAAGGCGGCAGATAAATACAAGGCCGAAAAATTTATTTTGATCTCGACCGACAAAGCGGTCAACCCCACCAACGTGATGGGTGCCTCCAAGCGATTATGTGAAATGGTCGTACAGGGCATTGGCAGTGCAAGCAAAACCTGTTTTGCCGCTGTACGGTTCGGCAACGTTCTTGGTTCCAACGGCTCGGTTATTCCGTTGTTCCAGCGGCAGATCCAACACGGGGGACCGGTAACGGTAACCGATAAACGTATTATCCGGTATTTCATGACGATTCCCGAAGCGGCGCAGTTGGTATTACAGTGCGGCGCT
>JAFSGO010000095.1 GCA_017440765.1 Clostridia bacterium | reverse complement strand
TAATCCGCGCAGTCACACCCTCGGAAAACCGATCGCGGTCCACCGCCAGCGCACCGCCGGCAGGAACGGCACAATCACGTGCCACCGCCACACACACCGAGCCCATCCGCGCCATTTCTTCCTTAAGAAGTCCCGCCGCGCTTTCCAAGCGGGCAGCTTTGAGCGAATTGGAGCATACCAATTCCGCCAGCGCGGGGCTGTGATGTGCGGGGGTATACCGCTCGGGCTTCATTTCGATCAGCGTGACCGCAACACCGGCATTGGCTGCCGCCCATGCGGCTTCACAACCGGCAAGTCCGCCGCCGATGACGGTAATATGCTCACTCATCGGTCTTCTTCCCTCGACCGACCTTTTCGTAGCCGCACCCCTCGGTCAAACACACCACGCCGCCTCCGCGTGCCTTGCGGCGGAATAACGTCTTGCCGCACTGCGGGCACGTGTGAGCGGTCGGCTCGTTCCAGGTAACGAAATCGCAGGTCGGATACTGTTCGCAACCAAAGAATTTACGGCCGCGCTTGGATTTTTTGGCAACGATAGCGCCGCCGCATTTCGGGCAAACACCCGCCGTTTTATCCAGCAGCGGCTTGGTGTTTTTGCACTCCGGATAGCCGGGGCACGCTAAGAACTTGCCGAACCGTCCGGTCTTAATAACCATACGGCGGCCGCACTTGTCGCACACCTCGTCGCTTTCTTCCTCCGGCACCTTAATCCGCTCACCGGACAACGTTTCCTCCGCTTTTTTCAGCGTTTCGGAGAAACCCTTGTAAAACTCGTCGAGCGTCTGTACCCAGTCGGCGTCACCGGCTTCCACCGTATCCAATTGATGCTCCATGTTCGCGGTAAATTCCGTATCCACGATCTCCGGGAACTGCTCCTTCATCAGGTGCGTGGTCACCTCGCCGAGTGCCGTCGGCTTCAACGATTTCCCTTCCCGCTCGATATATTCTCTTGTTAAGATCGTGCTGATGGTCGGCGCATAGGTGGAGGGACGGCCGATGCCGTTTTCCTCAAGCGCCTTAATAAGCGTCGCCTCGTTATAGCGAGCGGGCGGTTGCGTGAAATGCTGGCTGCTCTGAAGATCACGCAACACCAGTACGTCACCCTCTTTTAGCGGCGGCAGCGCACTGTTTTCCTCGTCTTCCTCGTCCTTGCCCTCCACGTACAACACGGTGTACCCGTCAAACCGCACGGTATAACCGGACGCTTTGAAGCGATACTCACCCGCGGCGATCTCCGCCTGGCAGGTATCCTGGATACCGTTCGCCATCAAACTGGCAATAAAGCGCGACCAGATCAAACTATACAACTTATACTGATCCCCGCTCAAAAACGGTTTCACCTGCTCGGGAGTGATCGACGGTGAGGACGGACGAATGGCTTCGTGCGCATCCTGTGCACTCTTGCGCGTTTTATAATACCGCGGTTTTTCCGGCAGATACTGTGCGCCGTACCGCTCCGCGATATACGCGTTGCCCTCGCGGCGGGCATCCTCCGAAATGCGCAGCGAATCGGTACGCATATACGTAATAAGACCCATCGAGCCGCGCTCACCGAGCTCAATACCCTCGTACAACTCCTGCGCTGCTTTCATCGTGCGCTTGGACGAAAAGCCCAGCTTACGGCTGGCCTCCTGCTGCATGGTGGAGGTGGTAAACGGCGGGGCAGGCGACACCTTGCGCTCACCGCGTTTAACCGCTGCCACCGTAAAGGTTTCGGGGCGAATAGCGGCAAGCGCCGCCTCGGCCTGCTCACCGTTTTTCAGTGCGATCTTATTCTTGCCGCACTTATATAGATGCGCCGTGAAAGGTTTTCCCTTCGCCGTCGCGGATAATTTCGCGTCAATGTTCCAGTATTCCTCGCTGACAAACGCGCGGATCTCCTCCTCACGGTCAACGATGATACGCACCGCCGCCGATTGCACACGGCCGGCGGATAAGCCCTTACGGATCTTTTTCCACAAGAACGGGCTGATGCGATAACCGACCAAACGGTCAAGCGCACGGCGCGCCTGCTGTGCGTTCACCAGATCCATATCCACCGCACGCGGTGCCGCCATACCCTGCGCGACACCGTTTTTGGTGATCTCGGTAAAGGTCACGCGATTCTTCTCATTAAGATCTACTTTCAGCATCTGCGCCAAATGCCACGAGATCGCCTCTCCCTCGCGGTCCGGGTCGGTCGCGAGAATAACGCCGTCACTGGCGGCGGCCTTGGCTTTCAGTTCGCGGATGAGTGCCGATTTGCCGGCAATGTCCACGTACCGCAGCTTAAAATTATTCTCAACGTCCACACCGAGCAAGCTTTTGGGCAAGTCGCGGATATGACCCATCGAGGCCATAACTTCATAGCCCGCTCCTAAATATTTTTGAATCGTTTTGGCTTTTGCGGGCGACTCCACAATAACCAATGTTGACATTTCATTCACCTTTCCTTCACCGGGAATACCGTTTGCCGGGATAACTGCGTGCACAGCCGTACAACTCGAGCTCCGTGAGCCCCGAGAACAGCTTACCCGCCGGAATACCGCTTATACTGCACAATTCCTCCGCTGTGATGGGCGTATCGGTCAGTGCTTCGTACACCGCTTTAGCAAGGTCGCTTGCTCCGTCGGGACAAGGCATCTGCACCGGTAGCTTTGTGCCGTCTGCCACGCGCAACGTGCGACGAATCGGCTCCGGCCCGTGTTCAAGATAATCGTGGTAAGCCATCTGAGCACGATCTGCCTCGTCCTCTTGCAAGGCACCACTGCAGCGGATCTGATATTCACGCAAAATCTCACTCGGCCGCGTGATAAGCGTCGCACCGTCCTTGATGAGCGCGTTAGAGCCGTAACTCTCGGCAGAAGTAATGTTACCGGGAACCACGAACACGTCCCGCCCCTGCTCACGCGCGTGCCGCGCCGTGATGAGAGCGCCGCTTCGCTCGGGTGCTTCCACAACGCAAACGCCCCACGCAAGGCCGCTGATCAGGCGATTGCGCACCTCGAAATGATTAGGAAACGCCCGCGTGCCGGGCAAATATTCGGTAATGACCGCACCGCCCTCTTCTACGATACGCTGCCGCAAATGGCGATTCGGGAAGGGATATTCCACGTCCAATCCGCACGCCTGCACCGCCACGGTACGACCGCCGCCGTACAAGGCACCTTGATGCGAAGCAGCGTCTATGCCGTTGGCGCCGCCACTGATCACCACACTGCCCACCGCCGCAAGTCCTGCGGCAATACCGCCTGCGGCTCTGTCGCCGTACGCGGTGCTCTTGCGGGTGCCCACCATGCCGATGGGCGGCACCGCAGGTGTGTTCAAGTTCGGCAAAATTCCTTTGCCGTATAACGCAAGCGGCGGCGAAAACAACTGCCGCAGCGAGTCAGGATATCCCTTATCATCCGGTGTTAAGATCCAGCCCAGCTTTTCACAGCGTTCGGCGGTACGGTGCATCGCATCCAGCGATTTGCGGCACAAACAGTCCAGCGCTTTGCCGGAAATGCCTGCACGCTGCAATTCCAAGCGACCGGCTGCGTATACCTCTTCGGGCGAGGAAAAGGCATCGAGCAGTTTCGGCACCGCCGAACTACCCTGCCCTACCGCCTGTTGGATCCACATCCAATACGGTGCGCTCTTATTCACGGTCTCTCACCATTTCCCAAAAAACAATGCCCGCTGCCATAGAGGCGTTGAGCGATTCGGCGCGTCCCGCCATCGGAATGGTAACGCGCTCCGAACATGCCCGAGCGGTTTCGGGAAGCAACCCGCTCCCCTCGTTGCCGATCACACAAATTGACCCGCGCGGAAACGCCGTTCGCTGCACCGCTTCTGCATCACGGTCCACCACGCAGGCATACGAGCGAAACCCCGCTGCGTGCAGCTGCGGTAACCGCTCGGCAAGCGTGCCGACCGCGATTAGAGGCAGACGGAACACCCCGCCCATGCTGCTGCGCAACACCTTGGGGCTGTACGGATCACAGCAGCCGTCCGTGAGTAACACGCCGCCCAAGCCGAACGCTTCGGCAGTGCGGATCATGGTACCGAGGTTACCGGGATCCTGGATCCGCTCCAGCGCCGCATAACAGCAGCCAACGTCGAACGCGTGCTCCGTTTGCGGGATACGGCAAATACAAAAGATCCCCTGCGGTGTGTCGGTATCCCCCAGATACGCGGCGAGCGCGTCGGGAATATCCGCCGTTTGACGGGCAGCGTCCTCTACCTGCGCCACGATATCCGCGTATTGCCGACGGGCGTGCGCCGTAATAAATGCCGTTTCAATCGAGATGTGGGAACGCACGGCATCACCGCAAAGTCGTGCCCCTTCCGCAACGAAAAGGCCGCACTCACGGCGATATTTGGCATCTCCGGCCAAGCGGCGATACTCCTTAATCAAGCGATTTTCGCGACTGGTAACTTCCATCGTTCCCACCTCTTTTCAACCCTCTTTACAAGGAAACAGCGCCCGCAGGCAATGCCGGCGGGCGCAATTACAGCTTAATTTAAGGCAGCTTTTGCTTTTTCTGCCAGACCCGCAAACGCGGCGGCATCCGATACGGCAAGCTCAGCGAGCATCTTACGATTCAGGGTGATGTTTGCCTTCTTCAAACCATTCATAAAGGTCGAATAGTTCATACCGTTGACTTTCGCAGCTGCGGAAATACGGGTGATCCACAGACGGCGGAAATCTCTTTTGCGCTGCTTACGGCCGATGTACGCATACTGGCCGGATTTCATGACCGCTTCTTTCGCGGTGCGGAACAGCTTGGACTTGGCGCCAAAATAACCTTTGGCAAGCTTTAATACTTTCTTTCTTCTTTTGCGCGTCATCATTGCGCCTTTAACACGAGCCATGTTTCATATCCTCCGTTTCTGAACTCTCAATTATTTGTAAGGAATCAGGCGCTTGACCTGAGCCACATTGGTCACATCGGCGATCGCAGTCTTGCGAAGATTTCTCTTGCGCTTGGTCGTCTTCTTGTTCAGAATGTGGGATTTGTAGGCGTGTGCGCGCAGCACCTTGCCGGTCTTGGTCAGCTTGAAGCGCTTCTTGGCGCCGCTGTG
>JAFSGO010000094.1 GCA_017440765.1 Clostridia bacterium | reverse complement strand
TTACCGCATGCAACAGCAATCGTTTGTTTTGCTTTTCTTATGTTATCTGCAGATGCGCATAAAGTGTTTTGATACAGATTTGCAAATTCGCCTTTTTCATTAAAGAAATGAGTGGCTATATCGCCGATAACCTCTGAATGTTTTTCACTATAACCAAAGGTTTTGCCAAAAATATCAAGAATTTCGGTATTTCCTATTCCCACAATCGCAATGTCAGCAGCATCCCACAAATCTTGCATTTTCTTAAAATAGGAAAGTTTTTTAAGCAAATTGCAATCCTCAATACTTTCTGCCATATAAGGAAACCACGCATATTTTACATTGGCGCCGATCTTATCTGCCATACCACGAGCCAATTCATTTGACGAAAAGTATGAATTTTCATTATCGGTAGCACCAAAAAGCGGGAAAACGGTATTTCCGTTTGTTTTTATTTCAGGCATCGAATTTATCAATTCTTGAACTGTTCTACCCCACGAAAGTGCTATTTTCTGTCCACCCTTATCAATCATGGGAAGAATATAATCCCGCGCCGCTTTTACCGTCATCGTTCTGCGTATCAGTTCATTTCTACTTGTAGATCCACAGACAACACATTTATTAATGCCAAACCGTTCACAAATGAGTGTTTCCAATTCTTCACAGTCCTTTTTTGGATTGTGAATTTTTATTTCGACTATAGTTTCTTTTATGGCATCATTTAAGAGTTTGGAAACAGTCTGCCGAGAAAGATTCATTAAATCGGCTATTTCCTGTTGTGTATACTTTTTTTCATAATAAAGGGTTGCTACTTCCGACATCAATATTTTTTCATCACTTACATTCATTTTACTCACCTACTGTTTAATGATTTTACCATCTACAGAGTCAAAAGTCAATTACTTAACATTTGTAATTGACAAATGTTAATTCTGGTGCTATAATGCTTTTATCAAATTTAAGGAGTTGTTTTTATGTTAGTTTCTATGAGAGAAATGCTTGAGGATGCTAGAATAAACCATTATGCTATTCCGGCATTTGATATCAGCAATTATGATATGATGCGTTCCGTGCTTGAAGCTTGTGAGGAAGAGCGCTCTCCTGCTCTTTTAATGGGACTTGGCGTTGACCTTACAGGAAAAGGTTTATCCCTTCTTACCTCTATGGTAAAGGCTGCTTCAGAGCATTTCAGCGTCCCGGTATGTTTTCATATGGACCATGCGACTGATTTTGAATTGATTAAAGCAGGTATTGATGCAGGCTTTAGTTCCGTTATGTTTGATGGATCGGTTTTACCATTTGAAGAAAACGCTAAGAAAACTGCTGAAATTACAAAATATGCTCACGCCAAAGGCATAACTGTTGAGGCGGAGTTAGGTCACGTTGGCAATGCCAGTGTTGGCAGCATTAGTGAAACCGGAACCGATGATGACCCGGGTGAAACATTAACAGTACCTGAAGAGGTAGCAAAATTTATTGAAATAACCGATGTAGACGCTCTTGCAGTTGCTATCGGCACATCTCACGGTGTTTACAAAAAGACGCCTGAATTAAGAATTGATAGACTTGATGAGATCACCGCCGTTTGCAATCGCCCCTTGGTCCTTCACGGCGGAAGCGGCACGCCCGATTGCCAGATGCAAAACGCGATACAGCATGGCATAACTAAAATCAATATCTATTCTGATGTTGTCGGCGCTCTCAACAAAGGACTTAAAGACAAGCTCAATACCATCGAAAACCCCTCCACGTGGCCCTTTATTGTGTTCGAGGATGCCCGAGCGATGATGAAAGAGGTCGTCAAAGATAAATTAAGAAAATTCGGCAGCGCCGGTCGGCTATAATAGGAGGAAAAGTAATGAAAACAAAAGCAGTACGTCTTTACGGCGAACGCGATCTGAGGTTAGAAGAATTTGAACTCCCTCCACTGAAAAACGGGGAGTTATTGGTCAAGGTCATATCCGACAGCGTGTGTATGTCCACATACAAAACCGCTATGCAAGGTGCAAAACATTTACGAGTACCGAATAATGTTGCTGAAAATCCTGTCATTATAGGTCACGAATTTTGTGCCGAGGTGGTGGAAGTCACCGATAAATGGAAAGATCGTTTTAAGGTTGGTGATAAAGTAGCTATGCCACCGGTATTATCGTATTTGGGTGGTGTAGATACCGTTGGTTATTCCTTCGGCGAAATCGGCGGCGTTTCGACCTATTCCATTATTTATGACCATATTATCGAAAACGATTACCTTATCAAAGTGGAAAGCGATGCGTTCTTTAACGGTTCATTGATCGAGCCGGCATCTTGCGTTATTCGCGGATACAAGGCATCGAATCATTTAGATGAAAAACTAACGCCCTTCACAAACATTCGCGAAAACGGCAAAGTCGCCATCCTTGCCGGTTGTGGACCGATGGGCTTGGTGGCGATCGATATTGCGTTGCACGGTGATATAAAACCGTCCTTGGTAGTGGTTACGGATCTAAGCCAAGAGCGTCTGGACCGCGCACAGCAATTGTTCGACCCGGCCAAGGCGGCAAAAGACGGGATACGACTCTGCTTCGTCAACACATCAGATAAGGACGAACTGCTACGCCTGACGGACGGCAAAGGGTATGACGACGTATTCGTGTATGCTCCGGTGCCGGCGGTTGTGGAACTTGGGGACGCAATTCTTGGCTTTGATGGTTGTCTCAATTTTTTTGCCGGTCCGATGGATAAAAAATTTAGCGCACCGTTTAATTTCTATAACGTCCATTATGCACAGCACCACGTTGCCGGTACCAGCGGCAGCGTGCCTGAAGATATGCACGACATCGTGCGATTAATCAGTAAACAGCGTATCAATCCTGCCGTCATGGTTACTCACATCGGCGGTATGGATGCGGCCATTGATACGACGCTTCGCCTCCCCGAGATTGAAGGCGGTAAAAAACTGATTTACACACACATCCAGTTACCCTTGACGGCCATTGCTGACTTTGAAACACTCGGCCAAACCGATGAACGGTTCAAAATCTTACACGAGCTGGTCACCGCACACAATGGTCTATGGTGTGCCGAAGCAGAACGGTATTTATTGGAAAATTTCTAAAGGAAACAGCAGAAGCTCGAATGATTTCGGGCTGCTGCTGTTTTTTACGATGCCTCTTTTAGTTTGTTGTTTTCAACTACACTTTGGGCAGTCTCTAACATATTCTCGGCAAATATCGCAGTCGGGTCGTTTACAAACACGTGGGTGATCGCGCCGACGAGTTTTCCGTTTTGTACGATAGGCGTCCCGCTCACGAGTGTGTCAATATAGGACCAACACGTTTTTTAACATTGATAATTTTAAAATCTCCCTTAAACGCAAAGAAATCGCACCAAATCGGCACGATTTCTTTTTATTATAGGTAATTGAATTCTTAATATACGTGTTATATTAGGACCAACCATATTTCAAGAATTTTCAAACATTGAAATTATTTCTTCATATTGACTTAATGATGAATATGATGTATGTGAAAAAGTGACATTTTCGTTTCTGACAGAGGTTATGCAAAAATAAGCTGTACCTTCTTCCGCCGAAAACTCTTTTACGCCTAAATTATTTGTTGGAATATCATATATATTATCGTACACAGCAAACTCAATAATTAAGTCGCGTTTTGCAACTCCTATTTCACCCTTGCTCCCGAAAGATATTCCATCCAAAGTAACTCCAACTTTATATTTGTCTTCGCCTGTGCATTCCAAAAAAGCTACTGATAAACCATCTCTTTTTGTATTATAAAAACAAAACAAATCTTTTTCTTTGTTTGCCTCATAGGTAAAAATTAGTTCCGTCATTCCTTCATTATTTTTTAGTGCCTTCTCGGGAGTTGAGGGAGCAACGTTTACCGAAACTATACAAATAATTACTGCCAATAATATTATTGCAATTATTCCAATTACTGCACCTCTTTTATCAGGCATAACGGCCTTACCCTGCGGAATTTCATAATTTGGATTAATTTCTATGCTTCGTTTTTCTAAATCAAACTCTTGGTTGTTATCAATCGCATGTATATAATTTTTAGCTATCTCACAATAACACAAAAGCGGTGCTTCGTTTACTATTACCGTAAAATATGCTTTTGCTTCCTCAAAGTCACCGAGCTTATAACACGCTATCGCATATAGATAATATGCTGCTATTTTTTGCAATTTATTGTTTAGGAGAATACTATCATCAATTAACCGTTTATACTGCTCCTTACAAGCTTTAAAATCAGCAGACAGATAACTATCATAATATTTTATAGGATTACCAAATGCATTTCTTATTTTCTTGGCAGATTTTAAATTTTTAACTTCAGATAATTCACTCTCAAATTTTTCGCAAGTTGCCTTTAAGTTTTCATAATCTCCCAGATCAAAATACGTACGTGCTAGATACTGAATATAAAAATACTTGTAATTTCGTATCTTTTTATCTTTGAGTTTTAAATTGCATATATTTATCACCGCATTATAATCGCGCATAAAATAAGAGACCAGCATCTCATCTATCGCATATTTAGTGGCATTATGCGTACCGCATATTACAGTATAATATTTTTGCGGATTTAATTCATTATTTAAAATTGGATTTATGTATTTGCTTTTAATAACAGTTGATGCTATAAAAGCAATGGCAAAGAAAAAACAAACCGAAAACAAAATTTTAAAAATAGCATTAGTATTAAAAAATAAAATAAAAAATGAAATAATTAACGCAACAGCAAGCGATATATTAAATTTTTTGTTGCAAGAAGTAATTATATCATAGCTTTCCTTTTTATCCATCTATATTCTCCTTTTTATTATTAATCAATACCTTTATAGATTTAACCACAGTAGGTACAAAAAGAATTATACCGCCATAAAAAAGCACAACAAATGTTATTGTAAATAAAAACAAGCTTGCCACCTTTAACGCAGTAGGAAATGTGTTGAAAAAATAAATATAACAAAACAAGCCGGTATAAAATCCCGAAAAAGCAAAAGCGGAAAATAACTCAAATACCACCCAAATATAAATATCGGAAATATCTCCTGTAAAATTCCCAAAATTAATCGCAATAAAAAACAAACCAATAATAAACAAAGCAAAAACCAAACCCGTGGTTATAAGATAAACTTTTGACGCAGCAACGCTTAATTCATAATGGATTTTCGGTTTGCTGTTTACCGGAATTTGCTTTTGCAAAAGATCGGTGGTTTGTTCGCAAAGTTGTTTTAAACTAGCAGGCTCAGGTATTTTTTGCTCTTTTGATTCGGAAGCCAAACTTAGTAACTCATCAGATGATACTTTAAATATTTTAGCTAATGCAATTATTGTTTCAGTTTTAGGCAGAGCGGCTCCCGTTTCCCACTTCGAAATAGCTTTATTTGTCACATTAAGTAAAACCGCTAATTCTTTTTGAGAAAGACCCATTTGTTTCCTAAAAAAATAAATTCTTTCACCTAGCATAAACCCACTCCGAAAAACCATCTTTTAGTTGAGTATATCATGACAATTTTTTGTTTTCAACATTTATAAATCGAATATCAGTAGAACATTACCTAAATTGCAAAAACGCAGGCCCAAATCAAGACCTGCGTTTTGTTTACGATGTTTCTTTTAATTGTTCTTGCGAAACAGATTGCGCGGTTTCGAGCATGTTTTCGGCAAAGATGGCGTAACCCTTTGTCGGATCGTTGACGAACACGTGCGTGATCGCGCCGACGAGCTTGCCGTTTTGTACGATAGGCGTCCCGCTCATCCCTTGCACGATACCGCCGGTGGCGGCTAACAGATCGGGATCGGTGATCTCAACCACCATACTGCGCGTGCCGGTGGTATCGCGGTAGCGCACTTGCGTGATGCGAATATCGTACCACGCAGGTTTTGTGCCGGATACGGTGGTATAGATTTTTGCATCTCCGGTTTTCACCTCTTGCTTGAGCATGATGGGTAAGCGTTCACCGAACATAGTGCGGGCATCGAGCTGTGCATACACCCCGCGGTCACAGTTTTTAAGAAGCGGTCCGAACGTGCCGCTTTCAAATCCGCCGCGCAATTCACCGGGCGTGCCGACTTCACTTTTGGTGACACCGTAAATACGGGCAGGAACGATCTCTCCCGATGAGATGGGAATCACGTCACCGGTATCCACGTCACACACCGCGTGGCCGAGACCACCGAGGACGTTGGTGGCAGGATCGTAAAACGTGACGGTGCCGATGCCGGCAGAACTGTCGCGCACCCAGATACCGACTTTATAGCAGTTTTCTTTTGCGGATTTTTCGGCACAAAACGAAACATCAAATTCAATGCCGTCACGGCGAATATGAAACGTCATTTTCTTGCCCGCCGATCGTTTCACCGCATTACTAACATCTTCGTTGGTATAGACTGCCGCGCCGTCGATCGAAAGGATCTGATCGCCGACCTTGATGCCGGCGTTTTTGGCGGGATAACGGTTGCCGGTGGCGGTTTCTACCGGTGACAAGGAAACAACCATGACACCGTCTGCATACAGTTTAATGCCGAACGGTATCCCGCCGAGTACCACGCTTCCTTTTTGCACCACCGAAACGGTGACGTCCTTGATGGGAAACACGCCGAGTAAGTGTAGTTTCAGCGGATACGTTTCCCCCACTGCCGCGTCGAGTGACCGCGATACCGCTTGGTCGGTTTGCAAAGTTGCTGAGAGCGAGATGGTTTCATCGACGTACAACGTCGAGCCCTCCTCAACTTGATACGAATCCGGTAATTGAATCGTCCAATACACAATGGCACCAAGAATGCCCGCACAAAGCAATGCTATGCATCCGGTGAAGATCCGTATTGTTTTTTTCATAGTTTGACCTCATTTTTGACATGCGTTTGCCACTATTACTGTTCCGCATTTTTTGCCGTTTATTGATAGGAATTCGCACCGAATTTGGCAAAAGAAAAATTTTTTCGAAAAATATAGGAAAATGCAAAATTATGTGATATAATCGATTTTGAATTGAGGTGTATACTATGAGCAGACCAAAAGGCATGGTCGATCTCACCATACGATTGAATAAAAATACCTGCTACTTTTTAAAAACCGGCAAATGCTCGCTGAACGTCGTTGACGATTTTGCGGTGTCCGGCAACACGAAGCTTTCCACGAACGATCTGCTGTACTGCCCCAAGCTGTACAAGACGATGCGCACCAAAAAAGAGCAGATGCGCCCCATCACGATCGCTCTGTGCGAATGCGGTCACGGTGAGGTGCTTTCAGGTCACCAACGCGCCTGCATCGCCAGCCAACGCGGTGTTGCCTTGCCGATCCGTGCATCGGACGAGGAACTTCGCCCTGCGTGTTCGGTGTGCGGCGGTCAAATGACTTTTGAGACCGTACAAAACGATACGGGTGCACGCATTGTCACCTTACCTGCCGTTGCTATTCTGGATGAGGAAGAAACAAACGAGGAGTAAACCATGCTGACAGAGAAATCTCACATCATGGACGAAAGTGCCGTCAAGCGCACCTTGATACGCATGGCGCACGAGATCGTGGAAAAGAATGCCGGCTGTGACACGCTGTGTCTGATCGGTATTCAGCGCCGCGGTGTGCCGCTTGCCAAACGGTTGGCGGAAAATATCCGCTCGTTTTCGGATATACCGATTGAGGTCGGCACGCTTGACATTACCCTTTACCGCGACGATTTGGAAGGATTTCCAATCGACCCCGTCGTCAACGGAACAAAGATTGATTTTTCAATTAAAGATAAGACCGTGGTGTTGGTGGACGACGTGATCTATACGGGCCGCACCGTTCGCGCGGCGCTCGACGCCGTGATGAAGCACGAACGCCCCGAGCGGATACAACTGGCGGTGCTCATTGACCGTGGTCACCGCGAACTGCCTATCCGCGGTGATTTCGTCGGCAAGAATCTACCGACCTCCCGCAAGGAAGTCGTGGCTGTTTTTGTTCCCGAGGTGGACGGCGACATGGGTGTCGCCATATACGAAGCATAAAAAAGCGCTCAAGAGTGTGACTCTTGAGCGCTTTGCTTTTATTCCTCGTCGTGACGGTATTTTTCACGTGTGGCAATGCCGCCGCGGATATGTCGTTGCGCCTTATTGATCTCTAAAATACGGCGCACCTCACCGTACAACTGTGGATTCACAGTCTGCAAACGATCGGAAACATCTTTGTGCACCGTCGACTTTGAAATATGAAATTTCTTCGCCGCGGCGCGTACCGTGGTTTTGTTTTCCAATATGTATTCGCCAAGCTCGATCGCGCGTTCCTCAACGGCCCCTTTCATGCTCTCACCCCATATTCGTGTTCTGTACACTATATGGGGTAGCAACGAAAAATATTACACGTTCAAAAGACCGTTATCCAACATGGTTTGTGCCGCCAATAACACACCAATTTTTCCTGAATGGAAATTCAGGCCTCCCTGCATATACACTGCAAACGGATCCCTAAGCGGTGCATCGGCAGACAGTTCAATGGACGAGCCGAGCGTGAACGCGCCCGCCGCCATAATCACTTGATTATCGTATCCCGGCATATCCCACGGCTCGGGTGTCACGTAGGCATCAACGGGCGCACCGCTTTGAATACCGCGGCAAAACGCGATCAGCGCATCCGAATTCTCTAAACAGATGGCTTGGATGATGTCGGCACGCACTTCCTCAGTTGTCGGTGTGCAGCGATATCCGAGACGTTCAAACAAAGAGGCGGCA
>JAFSGO010000093.1 GCA_017440765.1 Clostridia bacterium | reverse complement strand
GTGCCGACCATCGCGAGCGCGCCTTCCTTCAGCGCGCCGCCGGTGGATAGGACGTTCCAGCCCTCCTTGTCGGCAAGCTCCAAGAGAATCTCAACGGAGTTTGTGATGAGCGTAATGTTTTTGCGGGATTTAATGTATTTGGTCACGAAAATGGCGGTGGAGCTGGCGTCCAACATGATATAATCGCCGTCGTGGATCATCTCGCCGATCTTTTGAGCGATACGTTGCTTGCGATCCACATTCGCACGCTTGCGAACACTGAACGGCAGGTCGGTGTTCATCGTTTGGGTGGCTACCGCGCCGCCGTACGTCTTTTTCGCTAAGCCGTCTTTATCCAGCTTTTCCAAATCGCGGCGAATGGTTTCTTCCGTTACGCCGAAGTCACGGCTCAAGTCCGCAACAATGACTTTTCCGTCTTGCGCTAATTTCGAAAGAATGACATTTCGCCGTTCAATTGCGAGCATCGCCATGACCTCCTTTTCCTTAGGGTTTGATTACTCACCCTAAAATCTATCGCGCTGTTTTACAGAATACTACGCCACATTTTCTCGTCGGGGTGGGGAATGATCGCACTGTCAAGATACATACCGGCGTCGCCGGCGCCCTTTTGAGCGTTGTTGATAGCGGCTTGCACTGCGGCGATCTCGCCGGTCAGAAGCAAATACGATTTACCGCACATACCGCGCGCGAGGCGGAGCTCCACGAGCTCTACCTGAGCGGTTTTGGCGGCGACGTCCGCAGCGACGATTGCCGCCGCAGCCGTGAAGGTCTCCAAAACACCGAGCGCGTTCGGCTTGCCGATTTCGGTGGAGCCGTACAAGGCGCTGAAGATGGATTCGTGGGGGTTGCCGAGCACGAAACTGTCAATGAGGGAATCGGGATAGTGTGTCGACGACGCATCAACTGCTGCCTTAACAGCGCTCAGATCACCGCTGATGATGACCATGTATTTACCGGGACAGACGGTGGTGGCCTCTAAAATATCGACCTCCGACGTCTTAACCATTCGATCTGCCGCCATCATACCGGAGGATACGGTTTTATATTCGACCATGCCGATTGCTTTTTTCATTATGCATCCTCCTTCATCAGTGTAATGACCGAGTCGCTGACGGATTCAACCGTCGCGTTGACCGGTGCGTGAATGTTGACGCTGAGTGCGTTTTCGGCGGCTTCGGCGATCACCTGACCGGCGGTCACCTTGTCGCCTGCGGCGACTATCGCTTTGGCGGGAGCGCCGATATGTTGTGATAACAGCACACGGAGTTCTTTTCCGGACGGAGCGGCATCGGATAACGGTGCCGGCTTGTCGTAAGCGGTGAGCCCCAGCCGCGCCATTAAACGGTTCATCGGTACTCGGCGATAGTCGCGAGCGGGGTTGACCGGTTGTGCTTTTGGTACGGGCGGTTTGACACCGTTTTGCCGAAGTCCCGTTTTGCAGGCGGCGAGCAGTGTGCGGGGGGCAAGGCCTTGACCGCAGGAATACAATTCGCACAGACCGCAGCTGACGCAATAAAACGAGTTGAGATAAGGGGTCGCGTCGTTGGTAATGCCGTTCGACGCGTATAACATAAATTTGTGGGGCTCGATCGGATGTCCGAGCATGTGACGGGGACACAGATCGGTGCAGTAGTTGCACTGGCAGCATGCCGCCATGGCACGCTTCATATCCACAAAGGGTTTGGCTTGTTTTTTCTCGATCAGCAAATGATCGTTCGGTAAAACCAGAACGGCGTTCGTTGTTCTGGTTACCGATTCGTAAACGCTGCCGATGCGGCCCATCATCGGACCGCCCATTAAGTAGGCGGGATGCGGCGTTGTCACACCGCCTGCCAGTTCCAGCAGCTCGCTGATCGCAGTGCCGACCGGCACCTTGAAGGTGGCGGGGTTGGCAACCTCGCCCGCGACGGTCACGTACTTGTGCGTGACCGGCTTTCCGCCGAGCAGGTTTGCCACATTGAGGATGGTCTCCACGTTGAACACCGTAACGCCTACCGCGATGGGCAACCCGCCTGCGGGTACGACGCGTCCGGTGGCTTCGTAGATCAGCACCACTTCGTCACCGGCAGGATAGACAGCCGGCAGACGGCAAATCGACATATTTGAGTAGGCGGCCATATGTTGTTCGACGGCTTCAATCGTTTGCTTGTAATGCTTTTTGATGCCGAGGATCACCGATTTGGCGCCTATTGTTTTCGCAATTAAGTCAAAAGCTCTGAGGATCTCTTCTGCGTGTTGTTCTAAGAGCTGTTGATGCAGTTTTAAAAGCGGCTCACATTCTGCACAGTTGAGGATAAGAGTGTCGGCGCGCTCGTCCAGTTTCGCGTACGAGGGGAAACCGGCACCGCCGGCGCCGACCACGCCACCCTCACGGAGAAGGGCCTTGAGTTCAGTTATGTTCATGATTATTCAGTCCTATACCGTTATCCACGATGCCGACGATGGCGGCATCCACAGGTGCGTTTTCCATATTGCAACCGATGCGGGCTGCGCTACCGGTCGCTACCAAAACGAGCTCACCGATGCCGGCGCCGACGTTGTCGATCGCAACGATGTTGGAGGAGCTGTCGCCCATATCGGCGAGCGGCTCGATCACCATAAATTTACTGCCGATTAAGTTGTCGTTTTTGCGTGTGGAAACGATGCTTCCCACAACTTTTCCGACGATCATGTTCCTCACCTTTTCATTCAATAGTTTGTAGGATGGGGAGAATGCGGAGGGAGCGGAAGCCCCCTCCGCATGAACCATACAAATACTTATTTGAGTACGGGCAGGATCTTCTCCACATCGCCATGGGGTCTCGGGATGACATGCGTAGCAATGACTTCGCCCAGACGCGCAGCAGAAGTCGAACCGGCTTCCACAGCGGACTTAACAGCGCCGACATCGCCGCGAACCATGACGGACACGAGTCCGGAACCGATCTTCTCGGTACCGATCAGGACGACGTTCGCAGCTTTGACCATTGCGTCAGCAGCTTCGACAGCGGCGACCAGACCTCTGGTTTCGACCATACCTAATGCTTCCAGTGCCATTGATGTTTCCTCCTTGTGTTATTTTGTTTGGTAGACTTATTTCAGCGCCGGCAAGATTTTCTCGACGTCGCTGTGGGGTCTCGGGATTACGTGGGTCGCAACCAACTCGCCCAGCGTAGATGCGGACGTAGAACCGGCTTCGACAGCAGCTTTGACGGCGCCGACATCGCCGCGAACCATGACGGACACGAGTCCGGAACCGATCTTCTCGGTACCGATCAGGGTCACGTTCGCAGCTTTGACCATTGCGTCAGCAGCTTCGACGGCGGCTACCAGACCTCTGGTTTCGACCATACCCAATGCTTCCAGTGCCATACTCTTTACCTCCTTTACCGGTTCTACTTCGGGCGCCGCGTTCGGCGCCTCAGTGGGGACCTTTTTTTGTTCAGCCATTTTCATTCCCTGCCTTTTTCTGAATTCGTGCGGCGCTCAAATTGATCATCCGCATGGTTTCCTCGTGCGGGCTGGCAATGACAGCGTGAGCAACGGGCTTTGAGATTGCATTCGCGGACGCGTTTTCCACGGCGGCGGTGACAGCCGATACGTCGCCTTGCACGACGATCGTGACCAGGCGCCCGCCGAGCTTACGCTCCCATGTGACAAATTCCACGTTGGCGGATTTGCACATAATGTCCAAGCAATCAACTCCGGCGGTTACGCCGGACACTTCAACCAGTCCTAAAGACTTCATGTCAGAATCGCTCCTTAGAATTTCGGAAGGATCTTCTCCACATCAGCGTGAGGACGCGGAATGACGTGGACAGCAACCAACTCGCCCAAACGGGAAGCGGAGTTGGAGCCGGCCTCAACGGCGGCCTTGACAGCGCCGACGTCGCCGCGGACCATGACGGATACGAGTCCGGAACCGATCTTTTCGGTACCGATGAGGGTGACCTCTGCTGCTTTGGACATTGCATCGGCAGCTTCGATGGCGGCGGTGAGGCCGCGGGTTTCTACCATACCAAGTGCTTCGTTAGACATAGGTATATTCCTCCTTTTGATTTAGTTCTTATCGAAAGCATTGATTTTGAGCATCGGCTCGGTATCCGGCTCGGTGCTGCTCATGATATGTGTCGTGACAACACCGGATACGCCCTTGGCTGCTTCGGCGGCGGCTGCGACAGCGGCGGTGACATTGTCGACCGTGCCGCGGAATTTCACCGCAACGATGAGCGGGACCGTTAAGCTTTCGGGGTTGCCGGGCTTGTTTTTGTCGAAGTTTTCGACCGTCACGTCGGCCGCCTTGCAACCGGCGTCACACGCGACAAAGGCGGCGACCAAGCCGTATACTTCAATAATACCGGTGGCGTTTCCCATGGTTTATTCGCTCCCTACTTGTTGACGACAGCGATCTTCAAACCTTCCATTTTCAGGTTCGTGACCAGTGCTTCGTTGATCTGTTCCAACGGGAACTTATGGGTGATGAGTTTTTCCATCGGCAAGCCGATGCCCTTCGCACGCTTGAGGAAATCAAAGGTGGTTGCGTAGTCACGCAGGGTATATACCCAGGAACCGACCGTGGTGATCTCTTTCGAGCAGATGTCGAA
The DNA here is from genome assembly GCA_017440765.1 of Clostridia bacterium. Taxonomy (GTDB): domain Bacteria; phylum Bacillota; class Clostridia; order Oscillospirales; family Acutalibacteraceae; genus RGIG3009. The sequence continues at coordinate 22,380 of JAFSGO010000093.1, read as the reverse complement.
GTGGGGGTTGATGGTGGCGTCGCCGCCGTTGATGAAGAAGCCAAGCTCGCACAAGCCGCCGCCGTTGCGGATGAACTTGTAGATGTTGGCGTGGGCAACGGGGGAGCCGGTGCACTGGAACGCGAAATCGGCAAGATAACCGCCAAACGCATCTTTTACGCCGCCTGCCAACGCTTCCACACCCTGGAAGTCTTTGAAGTTGACGGTGGCGTTCGCACCCATCTGACGAGCAAACTCCAAGCGCTTGTTCTCGCCGTCTACCGCCACGATGTTTTCAATACCCATCGTACGCAGGACCGCGATGCAGATCAGACCGATCGGGCCGCAACCTTGCACGACAACGCGGCTGTTAAAGCGCAGGATGCCGGTGGTCTTGGCGCGCTCGACGGCGTGCACCAACACGGCGCAGGGCTCGATCAAAATACGGGAATCAAGGTCTAAATCGCTGACGTTGAACACAGACGAACCGCCGCGAACGACGATGTAATCGGCGAACCAACCGTTGAAATGGACCTCGTCGTCAGGGAGCAGACCGTATACGTCCGCCGCACCGACATTTTGTTTGTTCATATCGAACATCGTGATGTTGGGATCGTCGCGCAGGGTGACACAGGTGACGACCTTATCACCGATGTGCAGGGGCTTACCTGCACTGTCAACCTTAACGTTTTTACCCATCTTGACGATCTCGCCGGTGCCCTCGTGACCGAGTGCCACGGGAATCAGACCGAAGGGATCGCGCTTAAACTCGTGAGCATCCGTTCCGCAGACGCCGCAGCCCTCGACCTTGACGAGCATATCGTCATCGCCGAGCTCGGGGATGGCATACTCTTTGAGCTCGAATTTTTCAAGCTGGGTGAGCATGGCCACACGCGCGGTCTTCGGGACGCTCTGTCCGGCGGCAGGAGCAGCGGCGGGAGCCGGAGCGGCGCCCTTCATGTTGTCCAATACCTGGCGGACGATTTCTTCAATGTTGGAAGAATTAACATCCATTACTGTGTGCCTCCACTTCTCTCAAAAAGTTCTTTACCGTAAGCAGCCAGTGCGGTATCCTGCTCTTCCGAGCCGCCGCTGACGCCGAGTCCGCCAATGATCTCACCGCTTGCATTTCTAAGCGGCTCTCCACCGCCGAAAACGACGATGTGCCCTTCATTGGTAAACTGAATGCCGTACAACGGACCGCCGGGCTGTGCTAATGGTTTTAATTGTGCGGTGGACATTTTCAGCGAAACGACGGTAAACGCCTTTTGCAAAGCAACGTCGTAACTGGCGATATACGAATCATCCGCACATTCTACCAGTACCGGCCGTGCCGCCTTGTTGGAAATTGCCACCACGGCTTTGACACCCATTTGAGCCGCTTTCTCCCGCACCTTGGCGGCAAGGGGAAGGGCGGCGTCGAGCGTCATATCGGTAAGACCGCCTAACTGACGGACTACCTGATCCACAACAGAGCGCAAGACTTGTTCGTCCATAAGCGACTCCTTATTTCGCCATCTGCTCTAACACACGCTTGGTGATCTCGGCGACCAGGTCCGTTTCGCTTTCGCCGCCGTGGCAGGAACCGTCGCAGTTACCGCAGCCGTGGCAGCTGGGCAAGCCGGCTTTCTGGTTGGGGCACAAGTCGGCGGGGTGTTTACCCTTCAGACCGAACTGACGGCGAATCTCATACAAGCGCTGTACCTGTTTCTCGCTGAGTTCTTTCGGACCGCCGAGCTGTTTGGAGATGTACAACAGATGAGCATAGAACTCAACCGACTCCATCTTATGGTACGCATTCAGCAGATTGTCCGAGAACGCGAGCGCGCCGTGGTTTTCAAGCAGCACCGCGTCAAAGGACTGCAGGTACTTGGATACCGCATCCGGGATCTCCTCGGTGGAGGGGGTGCCGTACTCGGCGATCGGCACGCAGCCGAGTGCGATAACCGCTTCCGGCATAATCGGCTGTGTCAGCGGGATACCCGCGATAGCAAAACCGGTTGCGTACATCGGATGTGCGTGAACGACAGCACCGACGTCCGGACGTTCTTTGTATACACGCATGTGCATTTTGATCTCGGACGAGGGTTTGAAGCCGGCGTTTGCCTGCAGCACTTTGCCGTCCTTGTCGACCTTGCAGATGTACTCGGGGGTCATGAAGCCCTTGCTGACACCCGTGGGGGTGCAGAGGAATTCATTGTCGTTGAGCTTAACGGAAATGTTACCGTCGTTCGCCGCGACCATGCCACGATCGTAAATGCGTTTACCGATCGCACAGATCTGCTTTTTGATTTCGTACTCGTTTACCATTGCCATAGTAATTCTCCTTTTTTATGTGGATTTTTCTTTGTTTGACACTTTCTTGACTACATGATAGCACCTAAACCATAAAAAGTCAACATATAAATTTGGTTTTTTCTGTGTTTTCTTGATTTTTTTGTTGTTTTTCTTTGATTTCGATGTGATCGAGCAGTGCGGGGATGCCTTCGCCGGTCAAGGAGTTTACGTGAAACACCGTTTCGCAACCGGATAGCCGCAACCAGTTTTCTGCGCGGCGGGGGTCTGCTTTGTCGATCTTCGTGACGATTCCGATCACTTCGCGGTTTACCAAGCAGGTGATGCACGGCGGGAAGAGGGAATAGTCATCGTCGGCGGCAATCAGCAGACCGACCACGTCTGCCTCGTATGCATAGAGGCAAAGGGCGGCGCCGAGATCATGATTCTCGGCATATTCGCCGGGGGTGTCGATGAGAAAGTCGTCGTAGGCGATTGCCTGTGTTTTTAAGTAGGTGACGGTCTCGCCGCGCAGGGCTTGTGTCAGTGAGGTTTTGCCGCAACCACTGCGCCCCATCAGGATCAGTTTCTTTCTCATGTGCGGGTCAACTCGCAGACGGAGAAGCCCAGTTTGTTGATGGCGTATTCGCGGATCGCGGTGATTGCCGCTTCCACCTGCGATACCGTTCCCGTTACGATGACGGTGCCGCTGAAGCGATCCACAAAGCCGAGCTCAACGCCCGAGGACTTCAGCGCGATATCGCCGGCGATGATGGCTGTCTCACTGGGGCTCAAGGTCAAAATACCGATCGCGCCAGCGTGATCCACAGCGGGATCCAGACCGAGCTTGCGATACAGAATGTCCTCGGGGTGCGCGATGATGTGCGCCAGCGTGATCTGCTTACCGGGAACGAGTTCCTGTATGATGCGGGTCTTCTTTTCTTGTTGGTTCAGCACGTCAAGTTCCATTGTATCACCCTCCTATCAGTGCTTTGAGCCCATACGATTCTGCTTTCTTTCTGAGCAACTCCATGTGCTCTGCGCTCGGCGGCGTGATGTGCGACATGGTGTACTCGCGGCCGAGACCGGTGTATTTGTCCTGCCCCATCCGATGATACGGTAACAGGTGAATTTCCCGCACGTTCGGCAAGGAGGCGGCGAAAGCGGCGATGGCGCCGATCTCTTCTTCCGTGTCGTTAAACGTGGGGATCACCGGTACACGGATGATCAGTCGTTTTGCCTTTTCGGCAATCAGTCGGGCGTTTTGCAAGATGCGGTCGTTGGGCCTGGTTGTGAATTGCTGATGTTTTTCGCTATCCATGTGCTTGATGTCCATCAGCACACAATCCAGTACCGGCAGATAGCGCTCGATTGTTTCGGGCGTCGCAAAGCCGGTGGTTTCGATGGCGGTGTGAACGCCGTTTTCCTGACAGGCGGTCAGCAGTGCTACCGCAAAATCCGGTTGTGTTAACGATTCACCGCCCGAAAGTGTGATGCCGCCGCCCGAACGGCGGTAATACATGCGGTCGCGCAGGACCTCTTTCAGCACTTCCTCCACCGTGACGTCGCGGCCGACCGTTTTGGTGTTGCCGCCGAGCGTCATTTGCTGGATTTCGTACGACTGAGATTCGGGATTACAGCACCAACGACATCGAAGCGGGCATCCTTTGAGGAAAACCAAGGTGCGGATGCCGGAGCCGTCGTGTGTGGAAAATCGCTGAATATCGAAGATCCTGCCGGTCACCGACAACAACGAGGTATTCATTAAAAACCTCCTTGTTCGGTGCGGTTGATAATGTCGTCTTGCAGTGAGCGGGACAGCGTGGTAAACAACGCGCTGTACCCCGCCACGCGAACGACCAACGAGCGGTAGTTTTCGGGATGCTTCTGCGCATCGCGAAGTGTCTCGCGGCTGACGACGTTAAATTGAACGTGGCTGCCCTTTTGATCGAAATAACCGCGAACCAGTGCAACGAAGCTTTCCAGACCGCTGCGGCCTGCCAAAGCACTGGGGTGGAATTTCATATTGAAAAGGGTACCGTTTGAAGCAATGTAGTGGTCTAATCTGGCAACCGAGTTCGCCGCGGCTGTCGGGCCGTTGACGTCGCGGCCTGCAGCAGGGGAAACACCGTCTGCCACCGGCGTGAAGGCCAGACGGCCGTCCGGTGTGGCACCGGTCTGCGCGCCCAGCGGCACGTTGGCGGATACGGGATACAGACCCGCTTGGTACGTACCGCCTCGCGGGTTGCGATACCGTTCGACGGGACGGGTGTAGGTGTACGCCACGTCGCGGGCGAAATTGTCGATCTCGCGGTCGTCGTTACCGAATTTCGGGAGAGCCGATATGCGATCGAGCAACTGTTGATACCGTGCTTTCTGCTCGTCGGAGCAGGGGTTTTGTGCAACGGTGAGATACACCGCTTTGATATCGTCCGGCGTCAGCATTCGGCCGCTGTCGACCATGCTCTTGACGACCTGCTTCGTAAGTTTTTCGGCTTGTTTGGGATCCATATCCTTGCCGTAGTTGTTTTCGAGCGCTTGGCGGAACTCGGCAAGCGTTAAGTATTTTTCGTTAAAGACGAGTTCTCGCACGGCGGTCAGTGCGTCGGCAACGTTGGCAATACCGAAGCCCTGCGGGCCGGTGAAGTTATAAACGCAACCGCCTTCCTGAGCGCTCTTGCCGCGGCCGATACAATCCTCCAGCATGGAGGAGAGGAACGGCAACGGGCAACGCTCCATATGTGCTTGGTCGATCGCGTTATCGGCGTTGACCATCAGCTCGATGAAATACTCCATCTGCTTTTTGTAGGCGCCGTAGAACTCGTCAAAGGATTTCATAGAGGTGACGTCGCCGGTCTGAGGACCGACTTGAATACCTTTGTCCGTGCCGTTTGAGAAGGTGAGCTCCAGCGGGCGGCACATGTTAAAGAAGGCGGCGTCGTGCCAACCGTCGGTTTTGCCCGATTTTTGCGGCTCCACGCAGCCGATGATGTTGTAGTCACGCGCATCCTGCAGCGTCAAGCCGCGGCTTTGAAGTGCGGGGACGATGACCTCGTCGTTGTAATATGCGGGGAGGCCGATGCCGGTGTGGGTGATTTCCGCAGCACGGATCATGAACTCGTGCGGTGTGCCGTTCCATACGCGTACCGAGAACGACGGCTGCGGGAGCAGCACGTGTAAGGTGGCGTTGATGCACATATACGACATATCGTTGGTGGCGTCCTTGCCGTCCTTATCCTGGCCGCCGGCGCACAAATTCTGGAACATGCTGTAACCCGCAAAGCCCTCCGCGGAAGCGAGGTCACGGACTTTTCCGAGGTCGTTGAGTTTGACCCACACGCAGTCAACGTATTCCTGCGCCTGCTCGCGGGTGATAACGCCTTTGTCGAGATCTGCTTTAAAATAAGGATACATATATTGGTCAAAACGACCGGGCGAGATCGAGTGACCGCTCGATTCTACCTGGATGAGCATTTGCACAAACCAGAAGGATTGGCATGCTTCGTAGAACGAAGTGGCGCCGTGAGCGGGAACGCGTGAGCAGTTTTCTGCAATTTTGAGAAGCTCCGCTTTACGCACGTCGTCTGCACAAGCCGCGGCTTGTTTACGTGCAAGCTCGGCGTAGCGGTTGGCGTACATCTCAACGGCATCGCAGGTGATGAGTACCGCGTTTAAGAAATGATGACGTTTTGCGTAATCGGCATCGGTAACGCGCAGCTTGGCAAGCGCCGCACGCGCTTCTTCGGCAATGCCGCGATAACCGATCTTGAGCACCTTGCCGTAATCCACCGTCACGTGACCGACGCCGTTGTAGAAGTAGTTGCCGGGCGTGAAGATGTTATGGTCGATTGCCGCGATGGTTTCCGGCACCATATACGAGGTGGCAAGTTCGCTGGTCGTTCTGCCCTTCCAGTAAGGGAAGACCTTGCGCAACGCGTTTTTGGTTTCCTCGGAAATATAGAACGGGTCGGCAGAACGCGTGGCGAGCGTATCAAACTCCGCCTCTACCCATTCGTAAGAATATTCCGGGAACAACTGCGCACCACGCGGGTTTTTTGAACTGGAACCGACAATCAACTCCAGCGGGCGGATGGTGATCGGAATATGCGCCAAAATATGTGCAAATGCCTTTGCACGGCGCAGGATGATCGGTTCGCCCTCCGTTTGCTGATACGATTCGGTCAGCAGCACTGCGCGATACGGCTCGATCTCGGGCATTTTTTCAAACAAATGCTCTACGAGTTTCGGAATGCGCGGACTTTTTTGAATGTCTTGCGTATAAAAAGTGGACATATTGATACCCTCCCACATTTCATTCTGTACTCATTTTACATGAATCCCACATAAAAGTCAATAGGAAAACCAATAAAAACCAAATAAAAAATCATAAAATCAAAGAAAATATTAAAAATTCAACACAAAAAACCAAAAATGTGGAAAACAAAATCCCAAAAACAGAAAAAACAAACACACATTCCACATCTACGCGGCTCGTTGTGGAAAAAGAACACCGGAGGGAAAATTTAAAACAAAAAAACGCCCTGCGAACTCATATGAGTTCGCAGGGCGTTTTAACCTTGTTAAACGATTAACCGTTAACTTTTTTGGCGAGGGCGGACTTTCTCCGTGCAGCCGTATTCTTGTGCAGGAGTCCCTTCGCAGCGGCCTGGTCAATTTTCTTGACAGCGGCTTTGACAAGGAGTTCCTTATCGTCAGCGCCGGTCTCGATCGCGGCGTTTGCCTTTTTGATGTCCGTTCTCAGTTCGGAACGAGTGGCCTTGTTACGAGCGGTTTTGGCAGCGATTACCTTAACGCGCTTCTTAGCGGATTTAATGTTGGGCATTGTCACACCTCCTCAAAAAAGAATTACTCTAAATCACGCAGGGTTTATCATAACACGAACTTTACGGAAAATCAATACTTTTTTTCAGAATATTGTGTTTTTTTCTTTTAATACTATTTAAATAGGAGATGAGCGTTATGCAAGTTCGAACCGATTTGGCGATGGAAGCGGCTGCCCGGGCGGCGGTGCACAAGCAGCAGGCGGAGGGGATGGAATTGTGCACACTTGATTTGACGGAGAGAGAAGCGGCGCGTATCGGCAAAAGTGCGGGGCGATATATTACGGCGACGGTGCCGCCGCTGACCGATGACGAACGGGATCTTGAGAAAAAAGCGATCGTTCTGGGAGAGGAGTTGCGCCGCTTGCTTCCCGAGGGTGGCAGTGTGTTGGTGGTAGGGCTTGGTAACGAGGCAATTACCCCCGATGCCCTGGGGCCGCGTACCGCGTCGATGGTGTTGGCAACACGCCACATACAAGGCGAGTTTGCTCGAAGTGTGGGACTGGACGATCTGCGGCCGACGGTGGTGCTAAAACCTGACGTGCTCGGAAACACGGGGTTGGAGAGCAGTGAGATGGTGCGCGGTGTTTGCCGCGTGGTAAAGCCCACCGCCGTGATTGCGGTGGATGCCTTGGCGGCGCGCAGCGTGGCACGACTCGGTTGTACGGTGCAACTTTCCGATACCGGTATTTCACCGGGATCGGGGGTGGGTAACAATCGCAAAGCGCTTAATCGCGAGACGCTGAAGCTCCCGGTGGTCGGGGTCGGGGTGCCGACGGTGGTGGATGCGGGCACGCTCGCCAGAGAGCTTACCGGATCGGAGCAAACGGCGGTATCGCCGCGCGGTGCCGAGATGATGGTGACACCGCGCGAGATCGATCTGATGATCGCGCGCGCCGCGCATTTGCTTGCGATGACGATTCACGCCGCTTTGCAACCGAACTATTCTCCGCTCGAACTTTTAAGCATAGCATTATAGATGTGCTCATAGAGTGTATGGGTGAGGAAAATGAAACGACGGATCGTGACCGCGGTCGTATGGATCGCGGTGTGTGGGCTTTTGGTGTTGGCGGTGTCGGTGATTCCCGCGGGCACCTTTCAAAAATTGCTGGGACACGCAGCGCTGCTCTCGGTGGGATTACAGCAACCGGAGGGAAGCGCCGAGATCCTCAGCGGATGGGTGACAAAGCCGATCGCTGCCGCACCCGGCGGGGCGCTCAGTGAACAGCGTGTGATATTGGGAGAGGTTACGATGCAAGCGGTGGCAGCCGCTCCCTCGGCCAAGGTGCCCGAAAAGCAGGCGGGTGCCGGTGTGGTGTTGACACAGCAGATGTCTGCCGGCAAAACGTTCGTTGAGGGTGTTGCCATCAAAAACAACACCAAAACCGCTGCGGATATTGCCGCCGCACTGGCGCACAAACCCAAAATTGAATTTGATAGGAATACTGACGATATTCAGGTGCTGATCACCCACACGCACACCACCGAGTGTTATCTGGATTACGATGCGGGTTTTTTCAATCCCGATGCCCAAAGCCGTACCGACGATGCGACCAAAAATATGGTAGCGGTAGGAGAGCGCGTGGCGAAAGAGCTCAGACAAGCAGGCATTGGTGTGATACACGATACCGAGATTCACGATCAGCCCTATAGCAGTGCCTACACACACTCGCGCAAAGCGGTGGAGAAGTACCTGGAACAATATCCCTCGATCAGCGTGGTGCTCGACATTCACCGCGATGCCATTTATCAATCCGATGGGACGCGCGTGAAACCGACCGCCGTGATCAACGGGCAAAAGGCCGCTCAAATGATGATCATCGTGGGTATGAAGAATACCAAATCCGTTCCCAATCCGCACACGGCGGAAAATCTCTCGTTCGGTGCGCATCTCCAGCAAACGCTGCACGCAGGGTATGGCGGGTTGATGCGACCGATGGTGTTGGCGGATGCACGGTACAATCAACAGTTGAGTAACGGGATGATCTTGGTTGAGGTGGGCAGTGACGTCAACACCTTGGAAGAAGCACTGTATTCCGCTGAATTGCTGGGTAAGGGCTTGGTACAAACGTTAAAGGGGTTATAACGATATGACGAGAAAACGGACGTGGTCAATGGTGGTAGTTGCTTTTTCGCTGACATTGTGTGTGGCGCTGTTTGCGGGTGGGTTACTGCTCGTCAGTATCCGCAGCGGGCGCACATTGTTTGGAGAAAACTATGAGCCGGTAACTCTGCAGCAGGAACTTCCGCTTGACGAGACGGAGGATAGTACCTTTGTATGGTTGCCCGCGCGGCTGCGCACGTTGCTTCGGGTGCCGATTTGGGAAGTACAACTGATGGAATGGTTGTTATCAAAAACTCAAGCGGCAGGTCATCTCTAAGATGACCTGCCGCTTGAGTTTTTGTTATTGGAACCGACGTGCCGATAGGAACCGCTGTGACCAGTAGGAACTGTTGAGTTGATGCACTTGGGTGCCTTTTTCCGGATTGGTGGAGGCGACAAACTGGTTGTTTCCGATATAGATGCCGACAAAACCGGCTTCTCCGCCAAGGTCATTACAGAACACCATAATATCACCGGGTTGGATCTCTTCGGGATTGACATCGAAGCCGTAATCGATGATCTGTGTTGCCTTGCGGGGAACGGCATATCCATTCTGCTTATAGCAATACACAACGAAGCTGGGATTGTCAAATGCATCCGGAGCGTGACCGTTGTTCACAAACGGCGTACCGATCAACGAGATGGCGAGATTGGCAATGGCATCACCGGTTTCGCTGTTTCCTTCCTCGGTGCCGAGAGAGGGCAGGGTGGTCGTGCCGGTTTGTGAAGCGGTTGATTGCTCGCTTTGCACCGTATCCGACGAGCCGTTTGCCACGGTAGTGGTGGTCGTCGTGGTAGCGGTAGTGGTTATATTCGGTTTGTTTACCTGGTCTTTTGTGATAACGGTGGCTTGCGGAGCATCACCGGAGCAAGCGCTGAGGGTTATCAGTAGTACGATGGCGGTAAGAACCGCAAACAGACGAATTTTCATAGTATCATCTCCTCTTGGGGTAGTATAACATAAAAGCGGAGAAGCCGCAAGATGTAATGAAGCATCGCCTATAGCGACATGATGTATTTGCTTTGCAAATATGATGTTGCTCTCTGCGGTCGCAATGATGCGATGTTTGCCCAAAACATTAGCGAAGCGACATCATTAGCGGTAGCGGCATCATTTGCCGCAAGGCAAACATCGTTGAAAAAAGGACTTCACTTTCATGAAGTCCTTTTTTCTGGAGCGGCTTACGAGGCTCGAACTCGCTACCTCCACCTTGGCAAGGTGGCGCTCTACCAGATGAGCTAAAGCCGCAACTCGCTGTGCAATAGAGTATAGCACAGCAAATGACACTTGTCAAGAAAAAGCCGCAGAAATTTTTATTTCTGCGGCTTTTTTATAATCAGATGAATTCTTTGGGGTCCGCGGCTTTGATGGCGCGGTCGTTCAGGGTGACTTTATCTTTCAGCGTCTTTACTTTTTCGTCGATCTCTTTCTTGAGTTCGTCGTATTTCATGTACTGTAAGGTTTGAGAATGGCTTTCGACGTAGAAATCAACATCTTTGCCGTCTTCGTCTTTGCCGCGTTCCGCTTCGGGATCCATGCGCAGGATCAGCGCCATGGTCTTGTTGGTACCGCCTTGTTGATAGGTTTTGATACCGATCTCACCTTCGTTAAGTTCTTTCATGACTTTCAGAAGATTCTCATCCATATCCTTGTCGATCGTATCGATACGGTCAGCGGTTTCGGGCTCTTTTTCTTCTTCGGCGGTTTTCTCTTTATCGTCCGTATCTTCGGTCGTATCGGCTAAATATTGACGGTAAGCGACGTCAAAGGCAGCGCTGTTTGCACCGTTTTTAGTATACAGATCCAAATACCTTTCCAGTTGGGCCTTGATTTTCGCGATCTCGTCGGCCGAAAGCTCTTTGTTGTCCTTCATCAAGGACATTTCGATGATCTTATAGCTGTAATAGTGCTCGTCGAACCATTTGCGTTCGTCGGCATCGGATACTTCGCGTTTACCGCCGTCATCGTACAAGCCGTTGAACAGAGAGAGTTCGTTCAAAGACATGGCTTTATACATCTTAATATAGCGCTCGTTGGTAAAGCCGAGCGGCAGGAACTGATCGGCCTTTAACTTCTTGATCTCTTCTTCGACGGTTTTCAGCTCGTCGGCGTCCCACGAAATGCCGTGGCTTGCCATGAGATCCTCAAGGGCTTTTTGACGGATCATATTATCTTGTGTGGTGTTAACGATATACTCCGACAAGGTCACTTCTTTGGAATCCTCGCCGTACGTCACTTTCTGCGACAGTGCGTCCTCACCGTAATAATACAGATACATATAAGCGGTGGAATCGGTATACATCGTGCCGTACATATACGCGAGGTAATCGCCCATCTCATACACCTTATTATCCACCTGCATCGCGACAGACGGGGTAGAGCAACCGCCGAACAACAAGCAGGTAGCTGCGAGCGTGAGTGCAAGCACTGTGCACAAGATCCGTTTCATATTCATTAACATATCCTCCTCTGAGAAGATGGAATTACAATATCTATTATTCTACACGAAAGTTAAGCGTTTGTCCACCTAATTATGCTCGGTTAGTAAAAAAGTTTACAATATCGTGCTTTACCGCTTGACAACCGCTACAAACACAGTGTATAATACGGATTGTGTCACACGCCGGTGTGATGGAATTGGCAGACGTAGTGGACTCAAAATCCACCGCTGGCGACAGCGTGCCGGTTCGAGTCCGGCCACCGGCACCAAGAATCCCGTTCACGAAAGTGAACGGGATTCTTATTTTTTACTTTCACCTTACCCTTAACTTCCTTTAAAGCATTGATTTTTAAGCTTTTTTCAAAGAAAAGGATTGCTATCTGCCGAGCGTTATGGTAGTATGAAACCGTAACCCGAATTCGAATATGTAAGGAGGAAGCACAATGAAACAGGTGCTGAAATTAGAAGGGCTTTCCGTAGAACAAAAGCTCGGTTTGGCCACCATTTCGTTTAACTGGAAAGCTTCGATCAAGCCGGAGAACATGGAGTATTTGGCGGAACTTGTCAAAAACCGCATGCTCGGTGGCGTGTGGATGACGCCTCTCCACGGTGAAAACACTCCCTACATAAACCATCTCAAAGAGTTGGCGGACTACCCGCTTTTAGTGTTTACTGATGCTGAGCGGGGGCTTGGTGAGTACTCCATTGGCGGACATAACACGATTGGCGTTACCGACAACGAAGAGCTTGCCTACACGTTTGGTAAGATCACGGCAGCCAGAGCGTCGGAGATGGGCTATAACGTGGTGTGTAATCCCATTTTGGATATGAGCAACACCAACTGTTCCGCCGGCGGCACCATGCGGGCATACGGGGCGGATAAGTACCGCGTGACGGCGCTTGCCGCTGCGGAGGCACAGGGTATGCACGACGGCGGCTGTTTGACGATCGGCAAACATTACCCCGGTAGGAGCAAGGTTGACACAACACTGATTGATTCTCACATGGGCGAAAGAACTTCGGTTGCGACCAAAGAAGATTTACTTGACTATGCGCTGTATCCGTATATGGAGCTGGATAAAAAGGGCTTACTTGACGGTGTGATGCTGGGACATCCCCGTTTGGTGAATATTGATCCTGATTTTCCGGTCAGTCTTTCCAAGCACGGCATTAAGGTGTTGCGTGAGCAGGGCTTTAAGGGCCTCGCGATAACCGATTCGTTGACCATGATGGGCGTTGTGGCAAAATACGGTCATAAGAACAGTGTCGGTTATTCGGTTGGAAATGCGAGTGCGATGGCGCTTCCGTGGCAGGAAGATCATTCCAAAGTCATGCAATGGATGCGTGAGTGCTACGACGAGGGGATCATTACGGACGAGGCGCTGGATGCGACCGTAAGGGACGTTATCGCCATGCAAGAGAAAGTGTTGTCGCTGCCGCAAGGCGTGAAGCCGACCGAGGAAGAGTTCAACAAGTTCCATCGCCTTAATACGGATTCCGTGTGTGCACGCGTTGACGACGGCTTGACGACCGCGCTTGATAAAAACGGCAAGTACTATTTTGCGGTACTGACCGAGGTCGGTAAACAAGAAGCCACCAGCGTGGAGACATTCAAGGGCCAATGGTATAACCCGGTGGCCATTAAAGAACGCTTGGAGAAAGAGTTCCCGAATGCAAAAGCGGGTCTTCTCAGCGAGTTCCCGGTTTCAAGTGAGATTCAGAAATTCCTGGACGAATCGCTGGACCGTGAAACGGTGTTTATTACGTTCTGCATCAGCCAGGCGTACGTTGGTGTGGAAAAATTTACACCGCGTATCACGTCGTTAATGGATGCCATGCAGATCTCCGATCGTATTTCGACGGTGGTGCATTTCGGCAACCCGTTCTTACTCGAAGATTTACCGCACATTCCGCGTTTACTGATGGGTACGATCTCTTCGAAGGGTGTGGATGCCACGCTTGACGTGTTGACAGGCAAGTATCCCGCCAAAGGCGTTATGACTTACGATGTGAAATTGAAATAATCAAACAAAGAAAGGCGGCAGTGAGCATTTGCTCACTGCCGCTTGCTGTTGTTAGGATTGTGTTCCAGTACGATCAAACCGATAACCACCAACAAGATGCCGAGGATGCCGAGCGTGCCCATGTATTCCGCAAAGACAAGGGTGCCGATCACGGCGGCGACGACGGGTTCGGCGATACACAGCACCGCTGCCTTGCCGGCGGCGGTCTTGGAGAGACCGTAGGTATAGAGGATATAGGGCAGGACGGTTTCGAATACGGCGATACTCAGTGACCACAGCGTGTTGGCGGGTGTTGCCATCAGTGCAATCAGTGACGGAGGATCGCACACCGGCAGTACGCCGATCACGGCGAACAAAAAGGTGTAAAAAGTGATGGTCATCGTGTGATAGCGCTTGGCGGCAAGTTTACCGAAAATGCTGTACAGCGCATAGCCGAAGCCGGACAGCAGGCCGAATACCAAACCGAGTTTGGTGAGGGTGAGTGTCGGGGAGATGGATACAAAGACACAGCCGACGAACGCGATCACCAGGGCGAGGATGCGCCCGGCAGTGAATCGTTCTTTGAAGATCGGCACGGACAAAAACAGTACCCAGAACGGCGAGGTGTACATCAGAATACAGGCGACCGATACGGAATTCTCAGCAAGGGAGTTCATATAGCACACATTAAAGAACAAAAAGCTGCAGATCCCCGAGCCGAAAAACAGCCACAGGTCGCGCAGGCGGATGCGAAACAGTTTCGGATCCTTGATGAGGAGGATGATCGCTAAGAGCAGCACGGTGAAAAGCGCGCGCACTGCTACCATCTGTGTAGGGGTGAAGCCGCGCGCGGTCATACTGCGTGAAAAGATGCTGATACAGCCCCACAGTACGGCGGCAAGGAGAATCGCCGCTTCGCCGAGATGTGCCTTGATACGGTTCATAACAAACGTCCTTTGTAAAACAAGACGGCAGTGAGCAAGTGCTCACTGCCGCCTTGCGTTTATTCTTCGATCGGTGCGGGTTCTACCGCTTCGCCGTCGTCCTCCAGCATACTGCGCAGAGCGGCAACGTACGGATCGTCACTGGAAGCGTGGGTGTTCACGACGTCAACGTCGTTGTACACCGGCATACCTGTACCGGCGGGAATCAACTTACCGATGATGACGTTTTCCTTGAGGCCGAGCAGCGGATCGACCTTACCCTTGATGGCGGCATCGGTCAATACGCGGGTGGTTTCCTGGAAGGAAGCGGCAGACAGGAACGAATCGGTTGCGAGCGACGCTTTAGTGATACCCAGCAGAACCGGCGAGCAGGTCGCCTCTTTCAGATGGACGTCACCCGCTTCAATGCGGGCGCGCACGCGGGCGTTTTCAGCATCGAACTGGCTGCGGTCGATCATGGCACCGGAGAGCAGATAGGTGTCACCGGCATCGTCAACCTTCACCTTGCGCATCATCTGACGGACGATGACTTCAACGTGTTTGTCGTTGATGTCAACACCCTGCATACGGTAGGTGCGCTGTACTTCCTGAATGAGGTAGTTCTGCACCGCCTCGGCACCGCTGACAGCCAGAATGTCATGCGGGTTGATGGAACCCTCGGTCAGACGGTCACCCTTCTTGACAACGTCGCCGTCCTGCACGCGGATACGGGAACCGAACGAGATCGGATAGCTGCGCTCGTCGGGATTCTCGGCATCCTGAGAGGTGACGTACACCACGCGTTTTTTCTTTTCCTCGCCCAAACGGACAACACCGTCGATCTCGGAAATGATGGCGAGCGACTTGGGCTTGCGGCCCTCGAACAACTCTTCGACGCGGGGAAGACCCTGCGTAATATCTTCAGCGGACGCGACACCGCCGGTGTGGAAGGTACGCATCGTGAGCTGGGTACCCGGTTCACCGATGGACTGTGCGGCGATGATACCGACGGCTTCGCCGACGGTAACGGGATCGACGGTAGCAAGGTTCGAGCCGTAGCACTTGGCGCAAACGCCGTGTTCTGCCTGGCAGGTCAACACCGAGCGGATCTTGATGCGCTCGACACCATAGGTGTTAACGAGCAACTTAGCATCTGCATCGTTCATCATGTGATCGCGGCTGATGACGACTTCACCGGTTGCGGGGTCGACGAAATCGTCAGCGAGGAAGCGACCGACCAGACGCTCGGTGAGCGGTTCGATCATTTCCTTGCCATCCTTGATGTCGTAAACTTCAATACCCTCGTGGGTGCCGCAATCGTCCTCACGGATGATGACGTCTTGCGAAACGTCGACCAGACGGCGAGTCAGGTAACCCGAGTCTGCCGTACGCAGAGCGGTATCAGCCAAACCTTTACGCGCGCCACGCGACGAAATGAAGTATTCCGAAATGTTTAAGCCCTCACGGTAGTTGGCACGGATCGGGACCTCGATCGTCTGACCGGAGGTGTTGGCAATCAAGCCGCGCATACCGGCAAGCTGACGGATCTGGGCGATGGAACCACGGGCGCCGGAATCCGACATCATGTAGATCGGGTTGAACTCGTCCATGTTATTGTTCAGAGCGTCGGTGACTTTATTGGTGGTATCGTTCCAAGTCCGGATGACTTCGCGATACCGTTCCTCGTTGGAGAAAAGACCTTGGCTGTAAGAATCGTTGATCTTTTCGACTTTCTTCTCTGCTTCGGCAATAAGCGCTTTTTTCTCCGGCGGGATGGACGCATCCACAACGGCAACGGTCAACGCACCGCGGGTGGAGTATTTATAGCCCTGTGCTTTCACGGCATCGAGCACTTCGGAGGTGCGGGCGGGACCGTGAACTTTAATGCATTTGTCAATGATCTGGGACAGTTGCTTTTTGCCGACCTTGTAGTTGACCTCATAGAGGAACATATCGTCGGTGGTCTTACGCTCGACCAGACCGAGATCCTGCGGGATGGGCTGGTTGAAGATGATGCGACCGACAGTGGTCTCTACCAGGCGGGATTGCTTGACGCCGTCAATTTCCATCGTACGGCGGACTTTGATCTTCGCATGCAGTTCAACGGCTTTATCGGCATACGCCATAAGCGCTTCGTTCTCATCGCGGAAGATCTTGCCTTCGCCGAGCTCACCGGGCTTTTCGATGGTCAGATAGTACGAACCGAGAACCATATCCTGCGTCGGAACGGTGACGGGGCGTCCATCGGACGGTTTTAACAGGTTGCCGGCTGCAAGCATCAAGAAGCGGGCTTCTGCCTGTGCTTCCGCTGACAGCGGTACGTGCACAGCCATCTGGTCACCGTCGAAGTCCGCGTTAAAAGCGGTACAGGCGAGCGGGTGCAGTTTGATGGCACGGCCCTCAACCAGTACCGGTTCAAACGCCTGGATACCCAAGCGGTGCAACGTCGGCGCGCGGTTGAGCATGACCGGATGATCCTTAATGACGATCTCGAGTGCATCCCACACCTCGGGACGGACGCGGTCGACCATCTTGCGGGCCGTCTTGATGTTGCCGGCAGCACCGGTTTCCACCAGGCGTTTCATAACAAAGGGCTTGAACAGTTCCAACGCCATTTCCTTCGGCAGACCGCACTGATACATTTTCAGTTCCGGACCGACGACGATAACCGAACGGCCGGAGTAGTCAACACGCTTACCGAGCAGGTTTTGACGGAAACGTCCCTGCTTACCTTTGAGCATATCGGACAAGGATTTGAGCGAGCGGTTGTTCGGACCGGTGACCGGACGGCCGCGGCGGCCGTTATCGATCAGCGCATCCACCGCTTCCTGAAGCATGCGTTTCTCGTTACGGACGATGATGTCCGGTGCGCCGAGCTCCAACAATCTCTTCAGACGGTTATTGCGGTTGATGACGCGGCGGTACAGATCGTTTAAGTCCGAGGTGGCAAAACGACCGCCGTCCAACTGGACCATCGGGCGGATATCCGGCGGAATGACCGGAATGACGTCCAAAATCATCCACTCGGGACGATTGCCCGACAGACGGAAGGATTCCACCACTTCCAAACGCTTGAGCAAACGCGCACGCTTTTGACCGGTAGCACTTTCGAGTTCCTCTTTGAGTTCCTCGGACAGCTTTTCCATATCAATGGCGGCGAGCAGCTTCTTGACGTATTCCGCGCCCATACCGGCATCGAAATCGTCTTCATATTTTTCGCGCATATCGCGATAGTCTTTTTCGCTGAGCACCTGCTTCTCGTGAAGCGGCGTCGGGCCGGGATCAACCACGATGTAGGAAGCAAAGTACAACACCTGCTCTAACAAGCGCGGCGAGATATCCAAGAGCAGACCGATACGGGAGGGGATACCCTTGAAATACCAGATGTGCGACACCGGAGCAGCGAGCTCAATGTGGCCCATGCGCTCACGGCGCACCTTGGCGCGTGTCACTTCCACGCCGCAGCGGTCGCAGATCTTACCCTTATAGCGGATGCGCTTGTATTTGCCGCAATGGCATTCCCAGTCCTTGGTAGGCCCGAAAATGCGTTCGCAGAACAAACCGTCGCGTTCCGGCTTTAAAGTACGGTAGTTGATAGTCTCCGGCTTTTTCACTTCGCCGTACGACCAACTGCGGATCTGCTCAGGGGACGCAAGACCGATCTTAATAGAATCAAATACGTTAAATTCAGCCATGATTGTCTGCCCCCTTTCTTACATTTCGTCGGAATCGTCCGAGTAGGAATCCTCGTCCGAACCGAACAGATCTTCACCGAAGAAGTCATCGACTTCCGGTTCTTCCACGCCGTAGCCATCGAGTTCG
This sequence comes from Clostridia bacterium, assembly GCA_017440765.1. Lineage (GTDB taxonomy): Bacteria > Bacillota > Clostridia > Oscillospirales > Acutalibacteraceae > RGIG3009. Next base: position 3,993 of record JAFSGO010000093.1, on the reverse strand, counting down.
TTCTCGTTGGCTACTGTACTGAATGCTTCGTCGTCCACCGGATCTACGGTGACCACGTTCAGTTCCTCGTCCTCTTCAAAGGTTTGTTTGAGGTCGATCTCCTGTTTATCGCGATCCAGAACCTTAATATCCAGACCAAGCGACTGCAGTTCTTTAACCAATACCTTGAAGGACTCCGGTACGCCGGATTGCGGCACGTTCTGACCCTTGACGATGGATTCGTACGTCTTAACACGACCCACAACATCGTCCGACTTGACAGTCAGGATCTCCTGCAGGGTGTACGCGGCGCCGTATGCTTCCAGCGCCCACACTTCCATTTCACCGAAACGCTGACCGCCGAACTGGGCTTTACCGCCGAGCGGCTGCTGAGTAACGAGCGAGTACGGACCGGTGGAACGGGCGTGGATCTTATCATCAACCAGATGATGGAGTTTGAGGTAGTACATATAGCCGACGGTGACGGGATTGTCGAACTGTTCACCGGTACGACCGTCGTACAGAATGGTTTTACCGTTCGGGTTTTTGCCTGCCTGCTCAAGCAACTCTTGAATGTCGCCTTCATGGGCGCCGTCGAAGACAGGTGTCATCACCTTGAAGCCGAGTGCGGCTGCGGCATAGCCCAAATGCACTTCGAGCACCTGACCGATGTTCATACGGGACGGAACACCCAAGGGGTTGAGCACGATATCCAGCGGCGTGCCGTCCGGCAGGAACGGCATATCCTCACTGGGCAGAATGCGGGATACAACACCCTTGTTACCGTGGCGGCCGGCCATCTTATCGCCAACGCTGATCTTGCGTTTTTGGGCGATGTAGCAGCGAACCACCATGTTGACACCGGGGCTGAGCTCGTCGCAGTTTTCACGGGTGAATACTTTGACGTCTACAATGATGCCGTATTCGCCGTGCGGGACGCGCAACGAGGTGTCGCGCACCTCGCGTGCTTTTTCGCCGAAGATGGCACGCAGTAAGCGTTCCTCGGCGGTCAGTTCGGTCTCGCCCTTCGGGGTGACCTTACCGACCAGAATATCACCGGAGCGCACTTCCGCACCGATGCGGATGATACCACGCTCGTCCAGATCTTTGAGCGCATCGTCACCCACGTTGGGGATGTCGCGCGTGATCTCCTCCGGTCCAAGCTTGGTGTCACGGGATTCAATCTCGTATTCTTCCACGTGAATGGAAGTAAAGACGTCCTCACGTACCACTTTTTCGTTGATGAGAACGGCGTCTTCGTAGTTGTAGCCCTCCCAGGTCATGAAGCCGATGAGCGCGTTCTTACCGAGCGCGATCTCGCCGTTGCAGGTGGCGGGACCGTCGGCAATGACGTCGTGCTCCTCAAGGTGCTGACCGGGCTCGACAACCGGGCGCTGGTTGATGCAGGTGCCCTGGTTGGAGCGGGAGAATTTGATAAGCTGATAGGTATCGATCGAGCCGTTGTCGTCGCGGCGGACCAGTACGCGGTCAGCCGAAACGTCCGTGACGGTACCGGCTGATTTTGCCAGTACGCAGACGCCGGAGTCCACACCGGCTTTGTATTCCATACCGGTACCGACGATGGGGGACTCGGTCTTGAGAAGCGGCACGGCTTGGCGCTGCATGTTTGAGCCCATCAACGCACGGTTGGCGTCGTCGTTCTCAAGGAACGGGATCATCGCGGTAGCGACGGAGACGACCATCTTGGGTGAAACGTCCATGTAGTCGATCTTATCGCTTTCAATTTCCAGGAATTCACCGCGTTGACGCGCGGTGACACGGTTACGGGTGAAACGACCGTTTTCATCCAGCGGCTCGTTCGCCTGCGCGACGATGAAATCGTCTTCCATATCGGCGGGCATGTACACCACTTCATCGGTGACGATGCCGGTTTCTTTATCCACGCGGCGGAACGGTGCTTCGACAAAACCGTACTGGTTGATGCGGGCGAAGGTCGCGAGGTACGAGATCAGACCGATGTTCGGACCTTCGGGCGTTTCGATCGGGCACATACGGCCGTAGTGGCTGTAGTGAACGTCACGGACTTCGAAGCCCGCGCGGTCACGCGACAGACCGCCGGGGCCCAGTGCAGACAGACGGCGTTTGTGGGTGAGCTCTGCGAGCGGGTTGTTCTGATCCATAAACTGGGACAGCGGGGAGGAACCGAAGAATTCCTTGATCGCTGCCACGACGGGACGAATGTTGATGAGTGCCTGCGGGGTAACCGTGTCCATATCCTGTGCCTGCAGGGTCATACGCTCACGGATCACGCGCTCCATACGGGAGAAACCGATGCGGAACTGATTCTGCAACAGTTCACCGACCGAACGGATACGGCGGTTGCCTAAATGGTCGATGTCATCGGTGGTGCCAATGTCGTGACCGAGGCAGTTGAGATAGTTGATAGATGCCAAGATATCGTCCACGATGATGTGGTTCGGGACCAAGTCGGCAGCGCGTGTGAGCAGCGTCTCGATCAGCGCTTCGTCGCCCTCGGTGCTTTCTAAGATCTCTTGCAACACGGAGAAGCGGACACGCTCGTTGACGACCTTTTTCACAGCGTCGTAAACGGTTTCGCTGACAAACAGCGACAGATCCACCATGCCGTTGGAGATGATCTTGACTTCCGTGTGATCGCCGTGATCGTCCACGTCGACGTAGGCAACGCAGACACCGGCGTTCTCGATCTCCATCGCGCGCTCGCGGCGGATGACCTCGCCGGCTTCCGCCAGGATCTCACCCGTAGCGGGGTTTACGATCGGACGGCTCAGACGGCAACCGGACAAACGGTTGGAGATACCGAGCTTTTTATTGTACTTATAGCGGCCCACGCGGGACAGATCGTACCGACGGGGGTCAAAGAACAGGTTTTCCAGATGTTGTTGGGAGTTTTCCAGTGTGAGCGGCTCGCCCGGGCGGAGTTTGCGGTAGACCTCCAAAAGGGCCTCCTCGGTGTTTTTGGTAATATCCTTCTCCATGGTGGCGAGGATACGTGCGTCTTCACCAAAGAAATCAAGCAGTTCCGCGTCCGAGCCGAGTCCGAGTGCCCGCACGAACGTTGTGACGGGAAGCTTGCGGTTTTTGTCAATACGGACGGAAAACACGTCGGAAGAATCGGTCTCGTACTCCAGCCATGCGCCGCGGTTCGGAATGACCGTGGAGGTGAACAGCTTTTTACCGGTGCTGTCATACGTCATACCGTAGTACACACCGGGTGAACGCACCAACTGCGAAACGATGACGCGCTCCGCACCGTTGATCACAAAGGTGCCGCTTTCGGTCATGAGCGGGAAATCACCCATAAACACTTCGGATTCTTTGATCTCGCCGGTTTCTTTATTGATAAGACGCGCGCGCACGTATAAAGGGGCCGCGTAGGTAACGTCGCGCTCCTTACATTCCTCGACCGTGTATTTCGGTGTATCACTCAGCCGGTAGTCCAAGAACTCCAACGACAGATTACCGGTGTAATCCGTGATGGTCGTGGTATCGTTGAAGACGTCTTTCAGGCCTTCCTCCAAAAACCACTGGTACGAGTTCTTTTGGATCTCGATGAGATTCGGCATATCCAACACTTCGTTGATCTTGGAAAAGCTCATACGGGTTGTCTTGCCCAGTTGGACCGGTTTGATATTAACCATCGGCTTCCATCACTCCTGTTTTATAGTTTGCCTTGTCCCCCGAAACGAGCGGCGGACCACTTCGTTCCGGTATCATTCGGGAGGTGCGCGATCGGCGAAAAAAACCTTGCTTTTTTTGACCGATTGTGGTACACTATACACGGTATTCGCATACTTCCCTATGATAATGCAGTATACTATCATACAGGAAATAACTGCCGTTGTCAATGTGTTTTTGAGAATTGGCAGGTTTTTTTATATTTTTTTAAGGATTTTTCAAAAACATCAAAATTTTTTCGGTCAGGTCTCAGCAATCTGACCGAAAAGTAAAGACAGAAACACCTGGATCCGTTGGTTGTTTTAAGGTGTCAAGGGCGATTTGAACCTGCCTCGG